>CAZUEC010000079.1:0-7769 GCA_964618865.1 uncultured Roseibacillus sp.
ATGTCCAAGAAGCACTTCACCTCTTCGACTTCTCCCACTACGAAAATACTCCTCGCATCGACTACCTTCTTGGCGCTGAACCCAACGGCGGAGTCTACCTCATTGTCCGTCCCCAAAAAAACCTTCCTCCCGAACAAGCCTTCTATCTAAAATACTACAAACTTGGTAACGGACCCGAATACCTCCTTTATCGACCCTATCACCTTTGTCACCTCGAAACCCCAAAAGCAATTTTTTCCACCGCCGCCGGACAACCTCTTCTCACCCAAAACCAACAATCTTGCGATGTCTACGCATACGCCAAAAGGAACCTAGCAGCCGGCAGTCACATCCTTCACGCCATTGGATCCGCCGAATGCTATGGCCTCGTAGAACCTCTCAATTCCCAACGCATTCCTATCACTCTCCTAGAAGAAAACACCACCCTCAAAAAGCCTCTCGCCAAAGACCAAGCGCTCACCCTCGAAGACCTAGACCTCCCCGACAACCAATTAACCGCTCTCTGGCACGAACAGCAGAAACTCCTCACCGACCGCTCCGCGTGAAACAAGATTCCCTCACCATTCTAGGCGGAGGCGTCTGCGGCCTTTACGCTGCTCATCAAGCTCTCGAACACGGCGCCCACGTCACTCTCTTTGAAAAAGAAAACCACTTCGGCGGTCTCGCAGCTGGACACCAACATCAGGGCAACTGGTTCGACCTTGGCGTCCATATGCTCCACGCTTTTGATAAAGAAGTCTACGCAACTTGCCAAGCGGCCATGGGCGACGAACGCCTCGAAGTCCCCCTTAAATCGCACATCAAATGGGGCCGTAAACTCTACCACTACCCACTCCGCGGCCGCGATATTCTCGCCGGTATTCCCCCTTTCACTCTAGGCCGCTGCCTCATCGGCCTCATCCTCGCAGAAATCCAATCCCGCTTTCCGACTCGACCACAAGGAACCGATGCCGAATCCGCCCTCATCGAACTTTACGGCTCCCCACTCTACGAATTTTTCTTTGAAGACTTCACCGAACGCTATTGGGGAATTCATCCCCGCCAACTCTCTGCCGAATTTGTCCGTCGCAAAATGCCACGCCTCTCAGCCCTCGATGTTTTCAAAAACCTCCTCGAAAAACTCAACCTCGCCAAACCCCGCGACGCTAGCGAAGGCGCCCTCCGCTTCGAAACCCTCCACTATTCCAAAACTGGTTCTGAAACCCTTCCCCGCTCCCTAGCAAAATCACTTCAAAATCGTGGGGCACAACTCCGCACTGACTCACTCATCCAAAAAATTCATCACGACCAACAACGAATCACCGGCCTCACCATTCATGGCTCACCCCTTTACAACCCTTTCACCTCCTTTGTTTCCACCCTTCCCCTCCCTCTCTTCGTCGAACTTCTCGAGCCAACTCCTCCTCCAGAAGTCATCGCCGCCGCACATCAGCTTCGATTCAAACCCATGACCGTTTACGCTCTTTTAGTCAAAAAAAAACAATGCATGGAAGCTCTTTACACCTACTATCGAGACCGTATTTTTCACCGTGTTGGTGAACCAAAAAACGCAGGACTCCAAGTAACCCCTTCCGATCACACTACCCTAATTATTGAAACCACCTGCGAATTCGGTGATCACAAATGGAAAGGAGACGCTCTCCCCCAAATTCTCAAAGACCTCGAAGCCGAAGGACTCTGTCACTCCGAACAAGTCGTCTCTCACCACCTAATTCACTCACCTTACGCCTACCCCATCTTCTCACTCGGCTTCGAAAAACACCTCCAGATCGTACAAGACTACCTTGCCACATTTTCCAACCTCCGTTCCACAGGCCGTCAAGGCGCCTTCACTTATCCCAACATGCACTCCGCCATGCGCATGGGAGCCACCGCAGCCACTGAACTCCTCTCATGAACGAACAAACCACTTCTCTGCCAGGAGTCACCTTATTTTCCCCTCCTCACTACCATGACTCCCGTGGCTCTTTTCGCCCCGTCTTCGCTGATCGTCTTCACCAATCTTGCCAACAGAACTGGTCCGAAATGAATCTCTCTCACACCGAACCAGGAGTTATCCGAGGCCTTCACTTCCAAAACCCTAATGCGCAAGCAAAACTCATCACCGTTGTTTCCGGCACAATCTTTGATGTCGTCGTTGACCTCCGTCCAGGACCTCACTTTGGACAGTTCTTAACCTTCACCCTCTCCGCTGAGGATTCCAACCTTCCTTCCCAAATTTATATTCCCGAAGGACTCGCTCACGGACTCGCCACCCCCTTCGGTCCAGCCACAATAGCTTACCTAGTCTCCAAGCCTTGGGATTCTAACACCGAAAACGTCCTCGCATGGAATGATCCCAATCTCAAAATTCCATGGCCCCTAACAACCAACCCCATCCTTTCCCCTCGTGATCGGGACGGGCTTTCTCTTACTAGCCTCAAACCCTAAACAGTCCCAACTTTCTTTTCCTATGTGCGGTATTGTCGGTCAAATGTCCTCCAACGAGGACGCTCTTCGCTTAGCGACCGAGGCCATTCGCCATCGCGGCCCAGACCACACTGCCCGCTTTCACCACGCCCCTTTCCAACTGGCTTACAATCGACTCGCCATTCTTGATCGCGCCGAAGGTCAGCAACCTTTCTCCACTCCCGATCAACGCATCCATGCCTTCTGCAACGGCGAGATCTACAATTGGCGCGAACTACGCACCCAACTCCAAACTCTTGGCCACCGCTTTCATACCCAATGTGATTGCGAAATCCTCCCCGCCGCTTGGCTAGAATGGGGAACCTCCCTCCCCAGCAAACTCAATGGAATGTTTGCCCTCGTCATCCATGATGCTGCAAACAACTCTCTTTTCCTCGCCCGCGATCGCTGTGGACAGAAACCCCTCTACTACTCAACTCATCACAAATTCTCCTTCGCTTCCGAAATCAAAGCCCTCGCAGCCTTAGGTCAACCCTTACAACCAGATCCCCGCTCCCTCTCGACTTGGCTCACACTACGCTACCTCCCCGAGCCAACCACTCTCTTTCAAAATATCGTCACCCTCCCAGCCGCACACTGGATGACCGTCTCAGCAAAGGGAACCATCACAAGCGAACCCTACTGGACCCCTCTTTCTCAAACTCGTGAAACACATTCCCCCAGCACTCACTCAAACCCCCTCGACACCCTTGACCACCTTACTCGCTCAGCCGTAGAATTAGCCCTTCAAGCCGAAACTCCGCTTGCCGCTTACCTTTCCGGAGGAGTCGACTCCGCCCTTCTAGCTCACTACCTGAAAGACCTAGGAGGAAATGCCACCACCGTTTCTATTGGATTTGGTTCCACTGCAGATGAAACCCAAGCAGCCGAATCTACCGCCAAACACCTTGGCCTTCCTCACCATTCCGCTCAGCTCACTCCTGACGCTCTTGATGATCTTCCCCGTGTGATTCAACAAATGGATCGCCCCATTGGAGACGCACTCATTCTCGCCTTCGATCATCTTGCCAAACACACCGCTTCCTTAGGCTGTCGCGTTGCCCTTGGAGGAGAAGGACCAGACGAACATTTTGCAGGATACTCGTTTCAACGAGCCTTTCTCACCGCACAAAAACTCGGCCCTCTCGGACGCCCTCTCGCTGCCGCCACTATCGATAACCTTCCCAGCACATTTATTGATAAGCTCGCAAACTTCCCAGCAAGCCTCGGCCACAAAGGGCGCAAAAAAACCTCTCGTTATCTTCGCGAATTCTCATCCTTACCCTTCTTTGAACAGGCCACTCGCCTTCATAGCCTCTTTGAACCCGCAGAAGTCCAATCTCTCTTACATCCAGACCTCCGAAGCGAACAACACCCTCATCCCCTCGCTCAAACTCATCTCAAAGGAAGCTCCCTTTCTCACCTCCTCGCCCTCCAATATCAACATTGGCTGCCCGATTGGTCCCTCATTCGACAAGACAAAAACACCATGGCCCACTCCATCGAATACCGCGCTCCCTTTTTAGACCACCGACTCATCAACTTTGCCTTCACCCTCCCCAACTCAGCAAAAATCAATCACGGTCAGGATAAACTCATCTGGCGACAACTGGCGCAAAGACACCTCCCCCGCGAATTGACCCAACGACCCAAAACCCCGTTCTACCTTCCACTAGAACAGGAAGCTTGGAGAAAAAAACTCATCCTCATCGCTCGCGACATCCTCTCTCCCACCCAGCTAGCCAAACAATCTTGGCTCAACCCTTCTGCGGTCAAACCACTCTTTAATGCCACCGAATTTTTACCTCTCAAACAACTCGCCGCCCTAGTCATCCTCCAAATCTGGGCCAATCAGTTTTCAAACAAAACAGCCCCACAAAAGTGAGGCTGTTGCAAAATCAGAAATAATCACTTTCGCTAATTCTTCAAATCAAAGCGATCCAAAGTCATCACCTTGACCCATGCCGCAACGAAGTCATTCGCAAAACGCTCTCCCGCATCCGCACTAGCATAGACTTCCGCAATCGCACGTAACTGAGAATTTGAACCGAACACCAAATCCACCGCAGTGGCCATCCATTTCAATTCACCAGAGGAACGATCTTTTCCTTCGTAAAAATGTTCACAATGGGGAGAAACAGCCCACTTGGTCTCCATATTCAACAAATTCACAAAAAAATCATTACTCAACACTTCACGTTGATTGGTCAACACTCCGAGATCAGGATGGCCTGAATTGGCCCCAAGCACTCGCAAGCCCCCAACCAAAACCGTCATTTCCGGCGCTGTTAATTGGAGTAATTGAGCCCGATTTACCAAGTTTTCAGCCGCTGGCTTCGAAGACTCCGCAGCAAGATAGTTGCGAAAACCATCCGTAATAGGCTCCAAATAGCCGAAAGATTGCTCATCCGTCATAGCTTGAGTCGCATCCATCCGACCAGGAGTAAAAGGAACCTCAATCTCAAGCGAATTGGCACTCGCCGCCTTCTCAATCGCAGCAGCTCCACCCAGAACAATCAGATCGGCCATCGAGATTTTCTTTCCTCCTCTTTGCCCTTCATTAAACTCCTTCTGAATTGACTCCAGCTTCTCTAAAACTTTTTTTAGATTTTCCGGCTGGTTCACCTTCCAATCACTCTGAGGAGCGAGTCGGATACGTGCTCCATTGGCTCCTCCGCGAAGATCGGAACCTCGAAAAGTTGAAGCAGAAGCCCACGCCGTGCTAACTAACTCAGAAACCGAAAGGCCTGATTCAAGGATAGAACTCTTAAGCTGAAGAATATCTTCTTTCTCGATGAGTTGATGATCCACTTCTGGCACTGGATCCTGCCAAATAACCGCTTCTTTAGGAGCCTCTGGTCCCAAATAGCGTGAGACAGGTCCCATATCTCGATGCGTAAGCTTAAACCAAGCCCGAGCGAAAGCCTCTTTAAATTGATCCGGATTTTCAAGAAAACGCTTCGAGATCTCGCCATAAGCGGGATCCTCTCTTAACGCCAAATCCGTAGTAAACATAATCGGTGCATGCCTCTTATCTGACAAGTGAGCATCAGGGACTGTTCCCGCTCCACCACCATCTTTTGGAGTCCACTGCTGACCACCTCCTGGGCTTTTAGTCAACTCCCATTCATAAGCAAACAGGTTAGTGAAATACATGTGAGACCACAACGCAGGCACACTCGTCCAAGCCCCTTCTAAGCCACTTGTGATGGTATCTTCTGAATGACCCTTACCATGACTACTCAACCAACCTAAGCCTTGATTTTCAACACTCGCTCCTTCTGGATCTGGACCCACATTTCCTTTCGGTGAAGCCGCACCATGGGCTTTCCCAAAAGTATGACCACCGGCAATTAAGGCCACAGTCTCTTCATCATTCATCGCCATACGACCAAAAGTCGTACGAATGCGTTCCGCAGATTTTAAAATATCAGGCTTCCCGTTAGGCCCTTCGGGATTGACGTAAATCAACCCCTTCAAAGTCGCAGCCAAGGGCTTGTAAAGTTCTCCTTCATCATCAAAACGCTCATCACCCAAAAACTCTTTTTCTGGCCCCCAAAAAACATCCATCTGAGGTTCCCAGACATCTTCGCGACCACCCGCGAATCCAACTGTCTCGAAACCCATCGTCTCCAATGCCACATTTCCTGTTAGAACCATCAGATCGGCCCAAGAAATTTTTTGCCCATACTTTTGTTTGATTGGCCAAAGAAGACGCCTCGCTTTATCAAGATTCGAATTATCAGGCCAACTATTGAGTGGAGCAAAACGCTGTGTTCCATCAGAAGCCCCCCCTCTTCCATCACCCACCCGATAAGTACCCGCACTATGCCACGCCATGCGAATGAACAAAGGACCATAATTTCCATAATCAGCAGGCCACCACTCTTGTGACGTAGTCATCAACTCCTTAAGATCCTGCTTCAAAGCCTCATAATCCAACTTAGCAAACTCCGCCGCATAATCAAAATCACTCTCAAGAGGATTACTCTTCGCTGAATTCTGATGAAGAATCTCAAGATTCAACTGATTCGGCCAATGATCTTGATAAGTCTGCGAACCCGCCCGAGTAGGCTGATGCGCAACCCCCTGATGAATCACCGGACACTGACCTCCATGATCCGCCCCTTCTGAAGTTGCCGAAACCGTTTCCTGCCCCATTAAAGTGGTAATAGGCCCAGAAAGAATGAAGACCGCAAAGGCAGTCTGAGACAATTTGAATTTATTTTTCATGAATCAATTCGAGTTTTTAAAGCAACGGTAAAACCGAGACTAACTACGCGATAGCGCTGAATATGGGCAAAAAATCGTCATGAATCTATTGCATATTTAATATGCTTTCCATGCGTTCAGCGCATCGCTAATTTCCCCCGCTATGAAACCAGATATTGAGCTCCTTCAACTGGAACAATTCATTGCCGTTGCTCGAGCTAAGAACTTCACGCGAGCCTCCAAGGAATTGAATTTATCTCAATCCGCACTCAGCCGTTCGATCCAAAGATTAGAAGACCAATTAGGACAAAAACTATTCGAACGCAAACCACGCGAAGTCGCTCTCACCGATTTTGGAGAATTGCTCCTCGATCGCGCCAAACAAATACTCAAACTCGTGGAAGATTCCGTTTCCGCTCTTTCCGAAGAGGGCCAAAAAGGTCGCCTTCGCTTAGGAGCAATTCCAACCATTGCACCCTATTTTCTGCCCCGACTTTTACAAGGATTCGCTAAAAAAAACCCTCACATTTCGGTTTTCGTCCAAGAGGACACCTCAGACAACCTTCTCAAACGCTGTCATCATGGCGAAATTGATTTAGCCATCCTCGCCCTCCCCATATTTAGCAAACAACTCGAACTAGAAGAACTCTTCGAAGAGGAACTCTTCCTCCTCGTTCCCTCCGAACACAACCTCGCTACCCAAAAAAAAATCACTCCCGAAGCCATCGAAAAGCTCCCCTTCATTACCCTCAACGAAGCTCACTGCCTTTCGGAAAACATTCAAAGCTTTTGTCGTCAGCAATCCGTTCAACCCGTCTCAACTGAACGAATCAGTCAATTGGCAACCGTACAAGAGCTCGTCGCACTTGGCCATGGCGTCTCACTCATTCCTCAAATGGCTCGCAATCTCGACAAGAGCAAAAGCCGCATTTATCGCTCATTCGATGGGAAAAAACCGACCCGCACCATCGCCATGACTTGGAATCCTTATCGCTATCAAAACAAATGGTTAACCGCCTTACGAGATCACATCCGAGAATCCACAAAAAGCGGAAAAACCACACCAAACTCGTAAAGAACTGGCCTAAAAATGGGAATATAGGCATCAT
>CAZUEC010000080.1:0-7734 GCA_964618865.1 uncultured Roseibacillus sp.
GACTCACCATATAAAGTAAACTTGGTCCAAGAGTCGCTAATACCAAAGGAAGCACTAGAATCCAGCTAGCCCCAAACTTCGACAACTTAGGAAGCAAGAAACTCAGAGGCAACGAAAGAAGCGCCAAAGTGAGCATCAAAAGGTGAGCCACATAGTGCAGCAAGTGAAAGATAGCCTGCACTTTCGTGAGCAACTTCACCTGCGAAGTCAACACCGGCTTAAGTAACTTAAGCGCAGTTTGCACCGACCCCTTGGCCCAACGAAATTGTTGACTCTTAAAAGCAGAATAAGACTCAGGCAACTCAGCTGGAACCACCACATCAACCGCATACTCAAGCTTCCAACCTTTCAACTGACAACGATAAGAGAGATCTAAATCCTCGGTTAAAGTATCCGACTGCCATCCCCCTCCATCAAGAATCGCTTCCTTTCTCCAAACTCCAGCAGTCCCATTAAAATTCAAAAACAAGTCATTGCTCGATCGGGCCACTTGCTCCACCACAAAGTGCCCATCAATTCCAACCGACTGAACTCGGGTCAAGAGCGACGAATCAGGATTCAAATGTCCCCACCGAGACTGCACGAGGCCAATTTTCTCATCACTGAAAAGCGGCATCATATTCTTCAGAAAATCCGCAGGCGGCACAAAATCACTATCGAAAACCGCAAAAAACTCGCCCGCCCCAGTATCCATCGCCGCTTTGAGGCCTCCCGCCTTATAACCAACCCGATCCTCTCGTCGACAAACCTCGATCCAAACTCCCTGCTTCTGAAGATCGGCAACAACCTCATCAACCAGCTCCATCGTCTCATCGGTAGAATCATCGACCACCTGCACCTTGTGCCGCTTCGCCGGATAATCCATCGCCGCCGCAGCTCGAATCACCCGCTCCGCCACATTGCGCTCATTATAGAGCGGAAGCTGAGTCGTCACAATAGGCCAGATCTCATCGTCAGATTGAGAAGCTTTCGCATGAAAGTCCTCAACTCGCTTTTTCTGCCGCGCCCTCACCTCCGTCACCTTTCGTCGAAAAAGACCAAGAAGCACGTAAGTGTTAAGACCATACAAGATCAGCGCTAAACTAGCGATAACGTAAAAGCCAAAGAAAATCCAAAGAACCCAATCCATACTATAAGAGAAGAAATTTATTTCTTCGTTTCGCGCATCTGCACGAGTGATGCAGGTAATTTATCAAACACAGGCTGCATCTCCCCATCAGCACCCTTTTTCAAACGTCCAAAATTCAAGACCCCTGTAGGACAACCTTGGACACAGGCCGAACAACGCACACATTGAGGATCTTCCATGGCCTTTCCTTTGTTCGCAAAATTCATAATGTCAATCCCTTGATGGCACACTGACGTGCAAACGTTGCACGAAATACACTTTTTCTTGTCCGCAAAAATTCGAAATTTTCCAAAACGAGAATAAATGTGCATCAAAGCTGCCAAGGGACAAGCAAACCGACACCAAACTCGACCTGAAAAATGGAAATAGAGCGCCACTCCAAGAATTCCCGCAAAAACCAAATCCACCAAATAAGCATAGTTCAAAACGGGCAATCCCTGTTTTGCGAGCGGAGCACCATGAAGTAAAAAATGGAACGCATGATCAATCACATCGTCTCCTGGAATCACCCAACTAATGATACGCATGACCATCAGCACCGCAGCAAACCAGAGAAACACCTGCCCGATCATATTGAGCTTATTCACCTTCGGCCCGTGAGGCATCTTATGACGATGGGCATCTCCCATTGTCTCGGCCAAAGCTCCACAAGAGCAAATCCAACCACAATACGCCCCTTTTCCCCAACGGCGCACAATCCAAGGAATGATCACGAAGGTCTGAATCCCTCCTAAAACCAACCAACCCCAGAGCGGTTCATTCGAGAACCAATTGAAAACAAACAGCGGCCAAGCGAGAATAAAGCCAAAGGATCGCCAATAACTTCCTCCTGGAAAGAACAGATCCCCGAACCACTGCCCAAAGCCTCCATTCGAAAACACCCCATTTGCCCCCATCCAGGGGAAAATGAAGTAAGGTAAAATAAAGAGCGGAATCCACTGAAAGAGATTCAAAACAATCGTCTGCCGCGTCACATACGGTGTCTTGCGACGCCGAATGCGACGAATTCCGAAAATCAAAACGCACAGACAGTAGGAGAAACTATAATAAAAGCCTCGCTCCGAAGTCGCTCCCTTAAAAGTTGCCAGAAAACTCATAGGCTCCGCAGTCACATTTTGCCACCACACCTTAGGGTCGAAGCTGAGAATCGGCCCCATATTCAGGTCCTTTTTCCAGTGAAACATCCAGATACAAAAGAGAAACGCAAACGACAAAGTCGCCCACCACTTCATCCCGCGATCACCAGAAATCGTCAAACCCGAACGGCGGAAAAAATCCAAAGGAGCCTCGCGACCAATCATCGCAAACACAGCATCGTTTTCAAAAGTTTGCTCTGGACCATCCTTCCCCTTTCCCTCGACTAAGGTGACCTCGGTTTGCGTGATCTCTTTCACATTCGTCCCCAATGCCAACTTCAACTTCCCTTCCTCAGCAGCCTTAAGGGCACGTTGCACATTTTCAGGCTTGGGACGGTTCAATTCCGCATTGCGATAACTCAGCGTCACCTCTCCTCCACATTCTGCGATAGCCATCGCACTCTCCACCGCACTATCTCCCCCCCCCACAATAAGCACCTTCTTCTGGCAATAATCTTTCGGATCATGGAGCCGGTTCATCACCTTATCCAACTTCTCGCCAGGCACTCCTAGCTTCCGGTAGTTTCCAGAGCGCCCAATCGCAACCACCACCCGCAAAGCCTTCCAAGCCTCTCCCTCTCTTGAATTCGCATTCTTAAGAAGGAAAACCCCTCCCTCCTTCTCCACTTTTTCCACTCGCCCCGCAGTCGTACTCACCCCAGCGGCATCCACCTGCTCCTGCATCTCCTCCAACAAAGACTCCTTAATCCCCGAACGATCACCATACTGCACCCCACCCGACGGCGTCATCTCCGTTGGATAGGTAAAAATAGGCTTTCCTTTCGGAAAATTTTTCACCGTCGAAAACGCCTCACTCGTCTCGATGAGCACATACTTTAAGCCCGCCTTTTGCGCCTCCATGGCAGCAGAAATCCCAGAAACTCCCGCTCCAATAATCGCCACATCGTAAACTTCAGCCGCTTTTTCATCCCTCTCTTTCGGCCACGAAGGCTCACTCATAATCGCCTGAATCGCCCTCGCCCCAGTCTCCGAAGAAAACTTAAGCAAAGGAACACCTGACAAATCCCCCACAATCCGAATCCCATCCCGATTGGTCAACCCGTCTTCGCCTACAATTGGCAATTTTTCAACTTTTCCAGCAGGCCACTGCCCGTGCAACCAATTGTAATATCCCATTTTCTTCATAAGTTTTCCCCGTCCAGCCAGACCTCAGCATCGATACTCAAATTTAGCAAGACTCCCTTTCTCATCTCAGTTAACTGGGAGATTCATAATTCGATAATTTATTCCCATTCACTTTCTATCTCGCTAATCTTTCTTCACCGCATATTTTGAAAAACAAACCCACCACCGTCCTCCTTTTTTTGAAAGCACCTCGACCTGGCTTCGTCAAAACCAGGCTCGCCAAAAGCATCGGTGACGACCAAGCCTGCGCCGTCTACCGCCTTCTCGTCAAACGCACCCTCAGCCAAATCCCCCCCGATTGGTCACTCAGAATTCACTTCGCACCTGCCGAAGCTCAACAGGAAATGATCGACTGGCTCGGACCCGACCCTCACTACCTTCCCCAGCCCGAAGGAGACCTCGGTCACCGTCTCGAAACCGCTTGCGAACAAGCTTTTAATGACAAACCTTCCCACGGCATCATCCTCCTCGGAGGAGACTGCCCCGCCCTAACCACCGCTCACCTCCAGGAATGCGCCACCCATCTCGCAGAGAAAAAACCAGTGATCGGCCCCTCAGAAGACGGAGGCTACTGGCTCCTCGGCCTTCACCAACCTCACCCAGAACTCTTCCGCAACGTCGCTTGGAGCACTCCCGACGTCCTACCCACAACTTTACATCGATTCTCCGAAAAAAGCGAAAATCCCCACTGTCTACAGACTTTAGCAGATGTTGACGACCTCGACTCCTGGCAAGAAGCCCAAAATCTGCTCGACCTAGACCTCAACAATCTTTAGCCCATTGCAGGGGCAATGCGATCTTTCCTTGCCCTCACTTTCTCGGGAAGAAAACCTGCTGGTAAACATCTACCTCAATAGACAAATCGAATGAAAACTGAAAACGCTGTAAAAGAACGATACGCTCAAGGGGCGCTGCAAGTCGAAGACAAGCTCTGTTGCCCGGTCGACTACGATCCCAAATACCTGAAAGCCATCCCCAGCGAAGTCATCGAAAAAGACTATGGTTGCGGGGACCCCTCCCAATGGCTCCAACCTGGCGAAACCGTTCTCGATCTTGGTTCTGGAACTGGAAAAATCTGCTTCATTGCCTCCCAAGTCGTCGGCCCCACCGGAAAAGTAATCGGTGTTGATATGACCGACGACATGCTCGAAGTCGCCCGCCGCAACAACCCCATCGTCGCCGAAAACATCGGCCACTCCAATGTCGAATTTGTCAAAGGACGCATCCAAGATCTCAAACTCGACCTCGAAGCCTTCCACGAAAAACTCGCCGCCAACCCCGTCAAAAGTGTCGAAGATTACATCGCTAGCGAATCCATTGCCGCCGAACTCCGCCAAGAATCTCCCCTCATCCCCTCCGAGTCTGTTGACGTCGTCGTTTCCAACTGCGTCCTCAACCTCGTAGAACCCGAACTTAAAAAACAACTCTTCGAAGAAATCTTCCGCGTCCTCAAAGTAGGCGGAAGAGCTGTCATTTCCGATATTGTCAGCGACGAAATCGTCCCCGAGCACATGGCCAATGACGACCACCTCTGGAGCGGTTGCATCTCCGGCTCTCTCACCGAATCTGACTTCCTGAAAGCTTTCGAAGACGAAGGCTTCTATGGCGTCGAACTCGTTAAATTCGAATCCGAACCTTGGCAAACCCACGACGGCATCGAATTCCGCTCCATCACAGTCCAAGCCTTCAAAGGAAAAGAAGGCCCCTGCCTCGACCACAATCAAGCCGTCATCTACAAAGGACCATTTAAGGAAGTCATCGACGACGATGGCCACCACCTCTTCCGTGGCGAACGCATGGCCGTTTGCGCCAAAACCTTCAACATCTACAACAAAGCTCCTTATTCCGACAGCTTCGAATTCGTAGAACCTCTTGAGCCCATTGCCGCAGAAGACGCCAAAGCGTTCGATTGCCGACGCAATGCCATCCGTCAGCCCTCGGAAACCAAAGGCGCGGACTACGTAGAAACCATCACCGACTGCGGCCCCGACTGCTGCTAAATTTCGTAGTCGAGCGTGGCAATCCTGCCACGCCCTTCCCTACGTAAATAGACTCAACCTCTCAACTCATGATCGGCGTAATCGGAGGGAGTGGCCTCTACCAACTCGAAGGCCTCACAAACCTCGAAGAGCTCACTCTCGAGACTCCTTTTGGCAAACCCTCCGACAGCCTCATGAAAGGTGAGCTGGCTGGTCGCGAAGTCATCTTTCTTCCCCGCCACGCCCGTGGCCACCGCCTCTTACCCACCGAGATCAACCACCGAGCCAACATCTGGGCCCTTCGCTCTCTTGGCGTACGCTACATCATCTGCGTCACCGCCGTTGGTAGCCTCAAAGAAGAATACGCTCCCGGTCACATTCTCGTCCCCGACCAATACTACGATCGAACCAGTAGACGTGAACAACACACCTTCTTCGGTAACGGCATCGTCGCCCACGTCTCCCCCGCCGAACCCTACAGCGAAAACCTCCGCCAAATCCTCATCGACAACACCGCCGCCAGTAACTTCACCGTTCATCGACAAGGAACCTACGTCAATATGGACGGCCCCGCTTTCTCATCTCGCGCTGAATCTCTCGCCAACCGCCAACTCGGTTTTGACCTCATCGGCATGACCAACGTTCCAGAAGCTAAATTAGCCCGCGAAGCCGAAATCGCTCTTGCCACCCTCGCCATGGTCACCGACTACGACTGCTGGAAACCCCACGAAGAAGCCGTCAACACCGCCTCCGTCCTCGAAGTCCTCCTATCCAATGCCGAGAACGCCAAAACCATTCTCACCAAAGCCATTCCTCAAATCCCCACTCAAGCCGAATGGCCCGAACATTCTTCTCTCGCCACCGCCTTTGCCACCCCACAAGATCTGTGGCCTTCCGACACCATCTCTAATCTCAAACCGCTCCTACAGCCCTACCTCTCATGAACTCATTCGACCGCAAACTCGAAGAACATCAAGCTTCACTCACCCGAATCTCTCCGAAGATTCTCCAGCTCAACCTCGGCAAACTCTGTAACATCGCCTGCGTCCACTGCCATGTAAATGCTGGCCCACACCGCAAAGAGCTCATCACCAGTGACGACCTCAACCGCACTCTCGACTGGTTCGAAACCACCGACATCCCCACCATCGACCTCACTGGAGGAACCCCCGAGATGCACCCAGACTTCCAAGCACTCGTCGAACGCGTTCGCTCCTTCGACCAACCTCGCGAAGTCATGACCCGCCTCAACGCCACCATTATTGAAGAACCCGGCTACGAATGGATTCCCGAGTTTCACGCCAAGCACAAAATCATCTGCATCGCCTCCATGCCTTGCTATTCGCCTGACAACGTAAACCAACAACGCGGCGACGGCGTCTTTGACCGCTCCATCACCGCCTTTCAAAAACTCAACAAACTCGGCTACGGCATTGATCCTCACCTCAGACTCAATCTCGTATACAACCCCAACGGAGCCTTTCTTCCTCCCGAGCAAAAAGCCCTCGAAGCCGACTACAAGCGCGAGATGAAGAAACACTTCAACATCGAATTCCACGAACTCTACTGCATCACCAACATGGCTATCGCCCGTTACGCCTCTTACTTGAAGCGCAACAAACAACTTGCAGAATACAACCAGCTTCTCATCGAAAACTTCAACCCCGCCTCCGTCGAAAACCTCATGTGTCGCGACACCATCAGCGTCGACTGGCAAGGCCGCGTCTTCGACTGCGACTTCAACCAACAACTCGACATGCAGCTTGCCAACGGCAAACCCCTAGACGTCTGGGACATCGACATCGACCACTTCACCGCCATGCCCATCATGACCGGACCTCACTGCTTCGGCTGCACCGCCGGCTCTGGCTCCTCTTGCGGTGGCGCCCTCGTTGAAGAATCCTGCTCCAGCTCCAACAGCTGCTCCTAGGCAAACAAAAACTCATCACAACACTCCCCCTATCAAGCTCACCCCTGCTCAACCCCCGTCTTTCATCGAACCTCACCTCATTGAGAGTAGAGAAGAACTTCCCACTCCCATCCGACAGCTTAGAAAATAAACTGCGGAAAATTTAGGAATCATTCATACCCCAACTAGGGTGATACTTCCTCGTACTAGAAGATTCATCTCGTTCACCGACAACATCCGTCCCAACGGATCACTCACCGATCTAATGAGACCCTTTTCCAGATGAAATTGCCGAAATGACCGTGGTGAAATTTTTCAAAAACAAGGCGTAACGAAAGAATGAGTCACCTGCCCGTCATAGCCTAGGCAAAGGCGAGGAACCAATGACTGAAGAGCAACGCTGGGATTAGGAAACTTCAACCAGCCCTCTTTCTA
>CAZUEC010000081.1:0-7693 GCA_964618865.1 uncultured Roseibacillus sp.
ATCCTATTCTTTTTATTCTCGTTCTTGTTCTTGTTCTCATCATCAAAATCATCGTTCCTTTATTCAGCTGGCAAGGACGACGAATTCTCTTAGGTAAATGGCGACGACTCACTCATTTTGAATACTGGTCGCCTGCAATCGTCTATCCTCTAGCTCTCTGGCCTCTATTCTTTCGACGTTTACAAGGAAAACGCACTCTCGATTTTCTCCTATGCAACCCATGCATGCCTCTCTCCGGCTTTGCGATGGAATCCAAAGGAGACATTCTCGAAAACTTCACCCCGCCTAACCCAGAACGAATCAGAACCGCAGACTTTCTTCGCTTCCAGAACGACGGAATACAAGCGGTAGATCAATTCGCTCAAAAGTATGATTATCCCCTCGTTCTCAAACCCGACGTTGGTGAACGAGGTTCCGGAGTCTCCATCATTCGCTCCCGAGAAGAAGCTAAGAACTGGCTTCAAACGAACCAAAATTCTCCCGCCATGGTGCAAGAATACATTCCCGGGCTCGAAGTCGGCATCCACTGGGCTCGGGAACCAAAAACCTCCAACGGACACCTCACTTCTCTCGCTCGTAAACTCCCTCAACATCTCACTGGGAATGGTCATGACTCTCTCGAACGATTGCTTCTCAAGGACGTCCGAGCAGCAGCAATGGCCCATCATTTCTTAAAACAGTTCGCCGCTCAGCTCGACGTCATTCCCGCCGCAGGAGAAAAAATCGTTCTCACCGAACTCGGCACCCATTGCTTAGGCGCCATCTTTGAAGATGCTCGTTCTGCCATCACTCCCGAACTCACAGAAACCATCGACCAAGCCGGACTGTGCTACCCCGGATTTCACTTCGGTCGTTACGACATTCGCTTCCCCAACGAAGAAAGCCTCAAACAAGGTCAAGGACTCGTTATCCTAGAACTCAACGGAGTAACCGGCGAACCAGCCCACATTTATCAACCTAACTATCCCTTCTTTCGCGCTATTCAAGACCTTCGCTCGCACTATCATCTCGCTAGCGAAATTGGACGCCAACTACGTGAACAAGGCCAAGAGCCTGCAACTTGGCGTGAACTTCTTCACGTTATTCGAGCTCATCGCGAAAGCTCCACCGATTCTATTTCAGAGAAATAGCTAGCCCTTCTTTTTCACCAGAAACCTCTCTCCATCCGCCTTCCACCCTTCAGGCTCAGCCAACCCCGGAAGCAAGCGCCCCACACTACCTTCCTTCCATCCCGCTTGAAAACTAGACAGAGGAGAATTTTCCTCATCAGGATGAGGCATCGACCAAGTAAAGATCGTTCCCTCTTTCACCAGTGAAGGATAAACTCCTAACAGCGAAAGAGCCTCCTCATCCCCTTTCCAAGCATACAATAACTGCACCAACCTCTCCTCTTTCTTACTGATCTGAGCAAAGCTGCTAGACACTTGCCTGCGACAAAGAACAAAGCGATTAATCCTCTCTTCACGAGCAATCCTCAAAAGCGCATCTTCACTTTTCCCTGGCTCTACTAGAGAAATCTTCACTCCTTCAATCCGAGGTAAAAGAAGGCCCAAAACCCGAGAAAGATCATCTCCCGGAGACCATTCTAACAGCACTCGATCTCCTCGCTCCCAAAAAGCAACCGCATTCAGCTCCTGCGCTTGCCGAGCTAATTTCGCAAAAGATTCTGGAGCCATTTTTCCTAGCTTATGCACCTCTTCCCACCAACTCGCTGGCTCTTCGGTTAAAAACACCCCAGGGTCCGCGAACTTCCTCTGATCAACCGCATCGGAGTCCAAAGATGCCCTCGCCATCTCACGCCATGACTCTCCTACTGCATCTGCAGTCGCCTCACGGGGAGCCAAAGGTTCACCAAAACTGATCGCCAAGCCCGAGCCAAAGCGTCTCGGCCATTTCCCAAAATAACGCCCCCCTGTAAAAGTCGTCACCGTGCCCCAAAGTCCGTGCATATATGCCGGCACCACCGGACACTTAGACTTTCGCGCGATCATTTCAAAACCTCGTTTAATTTCACAAACCGCTCCGGAACGGCTCAATTGACCTTCAGGGAAAAGGCAAACCACATTGCCAGCCGCCGCCTCCTCAGCCGCAACCCGAATAGCCTCTTTCGCTCTCTCGGGTGAAACAGGCACCGCATCAAAAATTTTTGCAAAATGACCCACCACTTTGCGACGGTAACATTTTTCCGCAATCAAGAACCGAACCCGTCTCGGACTCGCAGCAGACATCACTAACGAATCCACAAATGAAATATGATTCGGACACAAAATAACCCCTCCCTCTTTCGGCATATTCTCAGCATCACGCACTCGAATGCGATAAAGCGCGCGAATCAAACTAACTCCAACCAGAAACCAAAAGTGCTTTGGCAACAACTTCATCACGTAGATCGTGACCCCTGTGGCCATGATCGCCAAGAGGCTCATTTGAAAGCTCATTGGCACCGCCATTTTCGTAAAAACAAACTGCAACAACACCGTAAGGGCTCCCGCGAGATTATTCATCAAATTAGAAACACTCAACACCTTGCCTCGCTCATCACTAGGACTCTGATCAATCAGGTGAGACTTCAAAGGCACCAAAAAAATCGCCCCTCCTGATCCTGCAACGAAAAGACCAAAGCTAAAAATTGCCGAACCCGGCGAAGCACAAGCAAGGATCATCGTACCCAAAATCATCACCCCTCCCCCGACTGGGGCCAACCCCAGCTCCGTGCCACGGCGACTCAAAAATCCCGCTCCCACACTTCCACAGGCAATGCCAACACTCGCCGTTGCCATCATGAGAGAATTCGCCGTGCCCGTCCCAGGCCCTCCTCCATGCAGTGCTTTCGCAACCTGAAAAACGGCCAACACAATAAAGCTTGCGAACCCCCAGAAAAAAGCGACTCCCAAAGCACTCAGCTTCAGGCTTCGTTGACCCCAAACCACTTTAAAATCTCTGATATGCCGAAACGCAACTTTCGGCGTAAGTGGACCCACAGCATTCGCGGGAGTCTTTTCAATCAATTGCGTGAGAACAATCGCAAGGAAACACCCTCCCGAAAGAACGAGCATGGGAGCTAACGCCGCCGACCAACCCTCTCCAAACTCTCTCAACCTTTGATCAAAGAGAATTCCAGCCACAATTTGCCCTAACAGAACCGAAAGGATGGTCACCCCCTCTACCACTCCACTTCCAAAGGCCAATTTTCGACAACCCAATAGCTCTTTCAAAATTCCCGACTTAGCAGGCGAAAGAAGAGCCGACTGAAAAGCCAATAAAAAAAAGGCTAACACCGCCAAGCGAAGCGAATGCTTCCATAGCGCAAAAGACATCAACCCCAACACAAAAAGCTGCAGCCAAGCAGCCCCTCTTAAAACCCAATTTTTTGAAACCCGATCCGCCAACCAACCCGAACTGGGAGCAAAAAGGATATAAGGCAAGACCATCAAGAGCCCGAGCAAGTGCTCAATATGAAAACCCTTCCCCTGCGCAACCAGCCAACCCGCCAGAGGCACGAGCATAAAACGCGCAAAATTATCATTAAAGGCATTGAGCCCACTCATCCCCGAGACTGCGGAGAACGAAAACCAGTTACGCCGAGTTGGTTCGTGAGCTTCGGGGTCAGTCAGCATAGGAAAAGTTCTACCAGCCCACCTCTTTTTCGGGAAATTGATAGTAAAAAGAAAATCATCGACTGAAACGATGAATCACAAGCGAAACCCTAAAAGTGAAGCACCCCAATATCACCTCGCCGCTGACTTCCCTCGAAAGTCACTTTCGCCGCTTCATTGTGAGCCTTCTCCACCGCAACTTCTCGGGTTTCTCCCCCAGCAACAACCGCCAATACTCGCCCCCCATTGCTCACCCAATTACCCGCTTCCTGCTGAGTTCCTGCATGATAAACGCGAGCCTCAGAGAGAGCATCCAAGCCCGAAATGACATCTCCATTGCGCGAGCTTTCAGGATAACCAGCACTCGCTAGCACAACACACACACTCCAACCTTCGTCAAAGTTCAAAAGCTCTTTCTGAAGCGATCCTTGTGCCCCAGTGAGACAGTAAGAAGCGAGGTCACCATTCACCAACGGCATCACCGCTTGGCATTCAGGATCTCCAAAACGACAATTGTATTCAATAATCTTAGGACCATTGGAGGTCATCATTAACCCAAAATATAAAAATCCGCGATAGTCCAACCCATCTTTTACCAAGCCCTCAACAGTAGGTTTAACAATTTCGGCCTCGATGCGAACCAACTCTTCAGTCGACACCAACTGACGGCTAGCAACCGCACCCATCCCTCCAGTATTCGGACCATGATCCCCCTCCCCAACACGCTTATAGTCACGAGCAGGAGTGAAAATTTGAAACTGATCTCCACTAACGGCAGCAAAAACTGAAACCTCTGGTCCTTCTAAATACTGCTCAACTAGTAACTTTCCATCTCCAAAGCGCTTACTCGAAAAAACCTCTCCTAAAAACTCGTCAGCAGCTTCTTCGTCTTCACAAACCGCAACTCCTTTTCCCGCCGCTAAACCATCAAATTTAAGCACCGTAGGATAACGACCTCCAATCGCATCTCGCGCCTCACTAATGGACTCACAAACCCAAGCCTTACCAGTAGGGATTTCGTGACGCTGCATAAAGAGCTTCGCAAACGCCTTACTTGCCTCGAGCATCGCCGCCTCTTTACGCGGCCCCCAACAGGGAATCCCCGCATCAGCACAAAGATTGGCAAGCCCTTCCTCCTTAACCAAATAACTTTCCTCACCCGCAACACAAAGGTCGATCTGTTTGCCCAGCATCCAGCCAACGAGTTCGGCAACCCCTCCAGCCGCTACCCGCTCCGCAATTTCCGCAATCGCATCACTGCCAGGATGGCAAAAAAGCTCCACCTCTTGGCCCGATTCCTTAAGAGAACGCAACAAGGCGTGCTCACGCCCTCCTTTTCCAACCACCAAGATTTTCATCCCGCTTTCTGGACTAGGACACGGATAGGCTCAACTCCCAAATGAAGCAGCGGAAACAAAGAACGAGCGAGACGAAGAAAAAGCTCAGCCCTCAAAACCTCACAAGACCGCTCCCCCCTTCCATTTTCCATCTCCAATTCAACAAAATTAACCATCCCAAAACCACCCGAGAGAATCCCTAGAGGTCCTGATCGATGACTTTGAGCTCCAAAAAGTAACCATCCCAGAGCTCAAGCTGCGGCTTAAGCTTCATACTCAAATCAGCCACGTGACGCCGGATATCCTCAAAGATAGAAACGTACTCCACAAAAAACACCCTCACTCCTTCCTCATACTCCAAACTCATCTGCTCCGCAAAAGGACGACGACAAGCCGAACTTTTTTCTCGGAACCATTCCACAAGCTCTTTCGAATTCCTTTGCAAACGAAGAAAACCAATGACGAGCAACACCACAGCACAAGCTAACAAGGCAAACGCCCAAATGTTCATCTTAAAGAACCCCAGCAACCCTGCCACAGTCGTAACCAGTAAAGAAAGGGTTACAAAACGACGAAAAGTGCTTCGCTGAGTTTCTAGTTCATGATCAATCATCCCACGAATTTTCTGAGCAATCACCGCTTTGCGAGCAGACTCTTCAAGCCTACTAATGTAACGTGCTCGAGCCTCATTAAAACCGCTAGATTCTTTTTCAAAATCGGGAGGAGGCATTTCCAGACGTTCTTCGATGCGCGGAATCACAGTTCGCCAATGCATTCGACAGGCCGCAACCAATTCATCACTATGATCCTCTGCTAACCCCTTAACCACTGACTGCACCGCCTCGATAAAAAAAGCTTCAATCTCAACCGCCGTATTCTCTTTATGGAAAAGAGACTTAAAAGTCAGCCAAGGAGAAGTGCCATTCGCCAACCACCGAGACGCCTCCTCAGATTGTTCTCCAAAAACCTCCGCCAAACCTGAGAATTTTTCTGCCAAACGCTCAACTTGCCGCTCTCGCTCTTGATTCACCTCCACTTCGATATCACTCAAGAACCCCTCGTCACTATCAAGCGTTCTTCGCCGCACTTCCATCCGATCTTCGATATCACGCAAGGTCTGCATCGTGCTATTGCATACCTTCGCCAAAGCTTGTCGCCTCGTTGGAGATTGAGTAATTTTTCGAGAAATAAATTCCTCAACGAGCGAATAACCACTCTCCTTCCACCGCCTCTTATCAAAGGGCTCCTCTTGCTTCGCCTCAAACGCTTGTAGACCAGAAACAAAGAAAATATCGGGAGAATATCCAATTTTTTGAATCGCTAATTCCCGCATATGCTCCCTCATCACCACGAGATCTTGTTCATTTCTTTGATCCTTCTGCTGCAGCACTAGAGCAATGCGACCTTCTAACTGAGGAGCCAATTCAGAAATCAAATTCCAAGTAGAAGCCCCCCAAGCATTCATCACCGGAAAAACAAAAAAGACCACATCCGCAAGAGGCAAAAAATGATGCATCACAGCTTTTGAAGAACTTTCCAGAGCATGGCTTCCTGGTGAATCAACGACAGTGAAATCCCGTAAAAATTCTGAAGCTCGATAAGATTGCTTCAGAGCTTCATTCGGCAATTCATCACACTCATTCTCCCCATAACAAAACCACTGAACTTCTTTGGTATTAGGAATAGATTCAACCTCACAAAGCTCAGTCCCAAATAGACCATTGATAAAGGAAGACTTCCCAGCATTAACCTCTCCTAAAACCTGAAAAAGAAAAGGCTCAAAAATTCCGGAAAGAAGCTCTTCTTCGTCAGCCAACAGACCAAGATCAGTTCCAGTATCCTCGGCTAATTCACGTGCTCCATGAACGACAGCGGATAGTCGCTCCCGGGTCGCGAAATAGCGTTCCCCGAACATACACTCGCAAACTCAATTATTGTTGCGTGGATTGCTTCATATAAAGAAGCTGAGAAACCGTCACAAAACGGAATCCCTTGGCTAGAAGCGCATCCAAAGTCGTTGGCATAGCATCCACCGTAGTCGAATGAAGATCGTGCGCCAACACTATCGAACCAGACTTTGTTCCACTTAAAATTCGAGACTTAACAACCGCCGTCCCTGGACGCTTCCAATCCAGAGGATCAACATTCCATAAAATCGTTGGATAGCCATATTCACTATGAATCATCTGACGTTGATTAGTTCGAAGAGCTCCATACGGAGGCCGCATCGTACGAGGTCTCACTCCAGTGGCCTTAATGATCGCATCGCGAGTTGTATCCAACTCTTTACGCACACTTGCGTTACTCAATTTGGTCAAATTCGGGTGATTATAAGTGTGATTCCCAATCTCATGCCCTTCCGCCACAATACGACGAGCAATCTCAGGATAGAGCTTCACACTATTGCCAATGACATAGAAAGTAGCTCGGATGTTACGCTGACGAAGAATATCGAGAAGCCGTGGAGTATTTTTAGGATGCGGCCCATCATCAAAAGTAAGAGCAATAAAATTGCCATCATTGCGAACGCTTGAGAAAGAAACCCCAATATCCGATGCAAAATTGTCAGGCAAAGCAGTAGCAACCTGATTTTGAGCTGAAGGAGAAGCGTAAGCCGGAGTGCTATAAGCAGGATTCGGCTGTAAAGCTACACTTTGAGGAGTCGAAACAGAAGCCCGATCCGATTGAATAGTTTTTTCAGCAGAACACGCAACAAAGGTCAACGCGCCACTGAGGAGACAGAATAAACGCTTCAAGATG
>CAZUEC010000082.1:0-7645 GCA_964618865.1 uncultured Roseibacillus sp.
CTACCAAAATTGGACCGCTTCAAAAGACACATTCAGTCTAAATCAGCATCCCCCCTACCTCCTCCCCTCTCCCCCCTTCTACTACTGAGATTGAGCAGTCTCTTCTGCCACAGATTTGAGATGCTCTTCCTTGATTAAATCTCGAATCACGAAACCTGGGATACTATTTTTCACCACCATCTGAAACTGCGCCTGTTGAGTGCTCTCTGCTTTTCCCCCATAAATAGTCGAAGTACTCGCCACCATCCCAACAACCTCATTTTTCTGGTTCAAAATCGGCCCCCCTGAAGACCCTTTCGCATAATCAGCAGTAATCGACATCTGCGCCACCTTAGGACCACGTCCTCTCTTGTAATGATAACGAGCCACTTCCCCAAAAGTATGGAGAAAAAATCGCCGATTTGGGTGACTTAAACAGGAAATTTTTTCACCTATCGCCGCCGCCTCTTCCCCCAAAGGCAATGGTGTTAGATTTTCCGCCTCCACTCGGAAAACAGCAACATCATTGCCCCTATCCGCCATCAAGATTTCCGTTACCAGATAAACCTCTCCCTGCCATGAAGAAACCGCCATCGCCTCCCCTTTAAAGCTCTCAATCACATGGTAATTCGTACAAAGAACCCCATCACTCGCGAGCACCCAAGCAGTAGCCAATCCTGCTGGATGCCATTGATCACACTTTCCACAATCATAGACAGACCCCACCACAAAGACCGAATCCAAAGCCGAAGAAGGCGCCTCAACTTTCGAAATCTCTGGTAAACCTGCCGGTTCACTCAACGCTTTCTGAAGCTCTTGCACCGTTGCAACCTCACCCTCTGCTCTCTCTTCCAAAAGGATCCCCACCTTCTCCTGAAAATTTTTGATAATTTGAGAATCATCAATGATTGGTGGTTTCGCTTCCGCAAAACCCAGAACAAAACTGCTCTGAATTAAGAAAAAAATCATCCGCATAGCATCAAAAAATAGACGAAAAACTTCTCAACGCAAGACCGCACCCAGAATACCAATCATCGCATACACTCTCCCTTATAAACCCATTAATTAATTCATTCATTTAGAATGACTTATCTTCTTTTTTTAACCGAACAAAAAACCTCCCTCCATTTCACCTCCAACCACACTCCTCAACCTTCTTGAGATCTTCAAAAAAGAGAGATATTCTCGACACATTCCCTCTTGAAATCATAATTTCCCACTATGCGACTTCTCTTATTACTCTCTCTAATAGGCTTGGGTGCTGTTTGGGCCGAATCAAAACCCCCTCAAACCAAGCCTCTCGATGAACTCATCTTCTCTCAAAATTTGTGGTCCACCGACCTCGTCAAAATCAAAGAACAGTTTGGTTCAAAAAAGAGCAAAAACGATGAAAAAGACCGACTAGGCGTCTCCCCACAAACTTTAGCTCGCTTGAAAGAAAGAGGAGTAGACACCTCCAGCATGAAAGTCGTCTTACCTGAATTAGACTGGCTTTCCTCTGCAAAAGAAGGCCTCCGAACCACTCGCGGCGGATATTCTATCAAAGAAAAAGAAGTTGGCGAAATCGTCATGCGTAGCACCGAAGGCAAAGTCTCCGCAATTTCAATCTCCCTCTACAATCGCGGTGATGACGAACTGATGGGACCAAGTAGTTATCAAAATGAGCTCGAACAATGGAAAACCACCCTCGATAACGCACTCTCCGTAAGACCCAAATCACGCAACCAACGCGGCTCACTCCCCATCTCCGGATGGATATGGCAAAAGAACGGCACCGCTTTCCTCTTAGAAGGCTCACTCAACCGCCGAGAAAAAAAAGCAGAATTTATCCGACTTCGCATCGCCCCCCTCAACGCAACCACCGCCAAAAAGACAACCGCTCGCCGTGGCTCCCTCGCCGAACGAGTCGTAGAAGACGGCTCCTCAGTTAGCTTAAAAGGAATCCCCATGGTCGACCAAGGAGACAAAGGCTACTGTGTCGTCGCCACTGTAGAACGAGTAATTCGCTACTATGGACGGAATTTCGACCAACACGAAATGGCAAGCCTGGCCGACACCTCCAACTCCGGCACCACCATCGATGCTATGGAGAAAGCCTTTCGCTCCATCACCGGCAAAGCCAATGTCCGCACCATTAAACTTGTCGAATTCGATGAAAACCAATTGAAACGCGACATCCGCTACTACAATCGAGCGGCTAAAAAAGCGGAAAAACCAGTGTTCCCCTACGATGTCGATGAATGGTATCTCTCACCCTCAATATTCTGGTCAAAAGTTGATCCAGAACTCTTCCGCCAAATGAAATCAGAGCAAAACGGCTTTGATGTCTTTAATCGTAAAATCAAAGAATACATCGACCAAGGAGTCCCTATCTGTTGGACCCTCGTCCTTGGAATGTTTAAGGAAGGAGACTTACCTCAATCTTTTGGTGGCCACATGCGCCTCATCATTGGTTACGACGAAGAGAAAAAAGAAATCATCTACTCCGACTCATGGGGCGAAGGCCATGAGAGCAAAAGAATGCCCGCAGACCAGGCCTTCTGTATGACCACTGCCCTCTATGCAATGGTTCCTACCCGCTGAAGAAACACTCAGTAAAAGCGAAAGATTATCCTCATCACGAGGACCATCCTTTGCGTACCAAAAGCCCGCTTTCTCACAAGCAGTCCATTCTCAACAAAAATTGAATTCACTTTGGGCTTTCACTACAAATTCGTAGAAAGCACCTTCTGATTATCGGAAGGTAATCTCTTCAAATCACCTTCCCCCAGCTTTTTTACATCCATCAAAATGAATCCTCTCCGCCACCTCTTTGCCTTCACCGCCCTCGTCTTCACCAACGCACTGCCATTGGCCAATGCCCAAGAACCGACTCACTCCCCATCTCGCGCTCTTGCCGAGGAATTCGGCTCCCTGAGCAACGCCCGCGTCGCCATCGAAATGCCCGACCCTCAAATCGAGCTCACCTATTTTGCCGGTTCCATTCCTGCCGCCGACCTCAAAGAAATATCTCGCCTGGCCCCCAATGTCAAAATCATCACCGGATTATCCAAAAATGAAGCTCTAGCCCGAGCCGCTGAAGCCGACGGCATCGACGCCCGTTATGCTTCTCCAGAATTCTTAACCAAAGCCTCCAAATTGCGATGGGTCCAAGTGCAAAGCGCCGGAGTCGATCGCTATATCACCATCAAACCCCTCATCGAAAACGACAACATCGTACTCACTAACTTTCGCGCCATTCATGGACCTGCCATTGCAGACCACGCCCTCGCAATGCTCCTTTCCCTCACTCGAAACCTGAACTACCACGCCGCCAATCAACAACAAAGTCAATGGAAACGAGGTCGTTCTCCTAATCAATCAATCGCCCTCAAAGGCAAAACTATACTAGTAGTAGGTTTAGGAGGAATCGGCTCTGAAATCGCACAACGAGCACACGGCTTTGGAATGCGCGTCATTGGAACTCGCCGCAGCAACAAACCCTCCCCCAACTTTATCGAGCGTGTCGGCAAACCCAAAGACCTACTCACAATGCTCCCCGAAGCAGATGTCGTCGCCTTAGCCGTCCCCCTCACTTCCGAAACAAAAAACCTCCTCGATGCCACCGCCTTTGAAGCCATGAAACCAGGCTCCTTCCTCATCAACATTGCACGTGGAAAAGTCGTCGATACCGAAGCCCTATTAGCAGCTCTCAAAAGCGGCAAATTAGCCGGAGCGGGTCTAGATGTCACCGATCCAGAGCCCCTACCCGAAGATCACCCTCTTTGGAAACAACCCAACCTCATTATCACTCCCCATATTGCAGGGAAATCGGCCGTCACCAATGAACGCCGTTCCGCGCTTACGATCGAGAACTTACGACGTTTTGGAGCAGGAGAACCACTCCTCAACGTCGTCGATAAAATAGCAGGCTACTAAATCAGTCGTAATTCAAATTTACGAAAAAATCCTCCAATTAAGACAAGCCCTCAATCTGTCCCTCAGCATTGAGACTAATGTGTTTTGCAGACGGAACCTTCGGTAAACCAGGCATCGTCATCAGAGCCCCACAAACCACTACCAAAAACTCGGCTCCACTCGAAAGCCGTACCTCTCGAATCGGAATTTGAAATCCAGTGGGCGCTCCCGTCATCTTGGGATCCGTCGAAAAACTATACTGCGTCTTCGCAATACAAACTGGATAGTGCCCATAACCAGCCTCTTGGAAACGCTCAATTTGCTTGCGAATATCATTGCCTGCAACGATCCCATCAGCGCGATAAATTTCCTTCGCAATCGTTTCAATTTTCTCCCAAAGAGGCAACTCGTCAGGATAGAGAGGAGTAAAATCAGACTTCCCCTCATCACAAACCTTAACCACTGCTTCGGCGAGTTCACGCGTTCCCTCTCCCCCATTGGACCAATGACTACAAAGAATCGTCTCCACCCCGAGCCCCTCCACAACTTCACGAACGGCATTGATTTCCGACTCAGTATCCGCCACAAACTGATTAATCGCGACCACCGGCTGAAGGCCAAATTTTTTCAAATTTTCAAGATGGCGTTCCAAGTTACAAACACCCTTCGCAACCGCCTCCACATTCTCGCTATTGAGCTCATCTAAGGCGACCCCTCCATGCGATTTCAAAGCGCGAATAGTCGCCACCACCACCACACAATCAGGCTTCAGTCCCGCCTTGCGACATTTGATATCAAGAAATTTTTCCGCTCCCAAATCTGCCCCGAAACCAGCTTCGGTGACCACATAATCCGCCAACTTCAAGGCCGTCTTAGTCGCCACTACTGAATTACATCCATGGGCAATATTAGCAAAAGGACCCCCATGAATCAGAACCGGATTATTCTCTAAAGTTTGTACCAAATTCGGATCAAAAGCATCTTTTAAAAGAACAACCATCGCTCCAATGCCATCAAGTTGATGAGCATAAATCGGCTCTCGCTTACGCGTGTATCCAATGATGATCTGCCCTAAACGCCGCTCCAAGTCCTCCAAATTTTCAGCAAGACAAAAAATAGCCATAATCTCGGAAGCCACCGTGATATCGAATCCATCTTGGCGAGGAAAACCATTGCCCGGTCCTCCGAGAGCAATCGTCACCTCGCGCAAAGCACGATCATTCATATCTAACACTCGCTTCCAAGTCACCCGACGTTGGTCAATCCCCAAAGCATTGCCCCAGTGAAAGTGATTATCGAGCAACGCAGAAAGCAAATTGTGAGCCGCAGTAATGGCATGAAAGTCTCCCGTGAAATGCAGATTAATATCCTCCATCGGCACCACTTGAGCGTGGCCACCACCCGCCGCTCCTCCCTTCATTCCAAAACATGGGCCAAGACTAGGCTCTCGCAATGCAATCATCGCCTTCTTTCCAATCAAGCAAAGACCATCGCCCAGTCCGACTGAAGTCGTGGTCTTTCCCTCCCCAGCAGGCGTTGGACTAATCGCAGTCACTAGCACCAACTTCCCATCCGGTTTGTCCGAAAGGCCCTGAATAAAATCGCCTTTCACCTTAGCCTTATCATGGCCGTATGGAAGATAAGACTCTGCGGGAACGCCAATTTTTTCGGCAATTTCCGCGATAGGTTGCATTTTCGCGGAACGAGCAATTTCAAGATCAGTAGAAGGCATAATTGTGTAATAGATCAAAGATCGAGGATCTATTACCCTAAAGTCAGGGGCCATAGCAAGGGCCGAACTTTGCCTTAGCAAAAATCAAGAATTGAGCTTACTGCTCCTGTGTTGCTAGGAGCCTAAGATACTCCTGATCCCCTTCGCTCAAGACATCGAAATCAAGATCAACAGTCCGTCCGTTGCGCTGCCGAATCCGAACCAAACCCAAACGGTGATCAAAAGCAACCAAACTTCCTTCGAAAGATTTACTCCCATCCGCATTTCTAAATTTGCGGAAAGCACGTTGATTAGACTCTAAAAACGGCTCTTCTTTCTTCGTAACAAGATCCGACTCAGATACTCCATGCACCTGCAATTTGGGACTTGAAAAACTATAAATAAAAGCCATCGCAGCAGTCGTGTGCGTACGAATATTTTTCCGATAGTACGAACCATCAGCATAATCTCGATTCGGAAGCACTACGTAGGAATCACTTCCATGACAACGAGCCATGTTAAACCAAGCCTTATAGTAATCTCCAATTTTCTTCTTCAGTTTTTCATCATCCGAAGCAAAAACTCCCGCTAACCCCCAAGTAAAGCCCATCAATCCACAAGCATGACCATCTGGCATATCCTTAAAAGCCGCATCAATGTTAGAAAGATGAAGCTTCATATTTTTTTCTGAATCTTCTCGCTCTGTAGAAAGCCTATGAACGAGATAAGCTAAACCTGATTTATGAGAAAATCCATTTCGCTTATTCTTCTTCCAAGCGGCGGAATCCACCGGACCATTATTGAGAGTAAACTCTCCACCATAAGCCACTTTCCCCGCATCTGTTGTTCCCAGATTCAAAAACTGGTAACTCCTCTCTGCAGCATAAGTATCAACCTCAACTCCGCACTTTCCAGCCAACTGCCAAGTCATCAACGCCAAACAAGTCGGCCATTGCATCGGTCCATAACCTCCACCTCCACGATTCACGATCACCGAATAAGGAGCATGCCCAAATCCACCTTCATACAAAGCTTGGTGCCGATCCAAAAGCTCCTGAGAGACAGGATTTTTCATCTTCTCCGCTTTCCAATGATGAATAGGAGCCTTCCACTGCGCTTTTTCCATAAGATCCAACGAAGCCTCAATCGTATCCAAAACTTTTCGGTCGCCAGTTTGCAAATGGTATTCCGCAAGAGCAATCCCTTGAAATCCTAAATGCCAAGCCCATGTCTGTGGCCCATAAGGCTGATTCCATTCCAACGCTAACTTTTTACCAGCACGCGTAATCTTGGAATCTTCAGAAGCAAGCATCGCAAGAATCATCACACATCGCGCTTGCGAATCGATGCCCCCCGGATTGTCCATAAGATACTGTAAGGCCCGCTCTTGAAGAATTTCAGTCTTCTGACAATTGACCGGAAAGGTATCTGAAAAACGTCCCAACTGCTCAAGCTGAACTTTCACTTCCAACTTCTTGCCTCCCCGCCGAATCATCAACTCCAACACTCCATCCTCTCCTTCACTATCCTCAATCGCCATCCCTAAATCCTGCAAAGGACCCTCCATCCCAATATTAATGCTCGTACCCCCAAAGGTATGTTCCGAAAACGTTTTTTGATTAGCCCCGTAAACCTCATCTTCGAGTTCCAACACTCCATCCGCAGGAGAACCCGAAAAGATATGCTTCACGACATAAGACTTCTTCTCGAGAATTCCTCTCGCACCAGTCGGCCCCATGTTGATTAAAAATCCCGGGACCTCCGCATCAGGACCAATTTTACAGGCCTTCTCCCAACGACCTTGATTCTCCTCGTCCTTAACAGCCCATGCAGCCATCGTCCCCAAAAAGAGAAACACTAACGAAAAACTGATTTCACCCCGCACCATCAATGATAATTTTGAATTCGATTTCATCTTTTCAGAAGACTCGAAAATTATCTGAATTTTTCGAATTCGAAAAGCTCCGAAAACGTTCCTCACCTCTGCCCCAGAGGCACCATTCCTCCCCCCTCTCGCCACCAGAATAAGAGAACCTCTCTCAATTGAGATGTAACGCT
>CAZUEC010000083.1:0-7643 GCA_964618865.1 uncultured Roseibacillus sp.
AAACCTTAAAAAAACTCGATAGACGAATAGACTTTTGAAAAATGGTCTAGCCCCCCTTTCGAAGAGATTTTGACTAAAAATCTCCGCCAAGAACCAAGCCCTATCGAAACTTGTTTCAGAAAGCTGGACTACTCGCTTCACTCGACTCTTTCCTAAAAGAAGGTTGTTCTTAGAGAGATTATAACTTCCTGACGTAAAAATCAGGGTTATCGGGGAAGACGTTTCAAAAAATTTTCTCTCCCGAGTCATAAAACCATTATTGCACGATTTACTCTTTCGTCTCCTACGATCCTGCAAAGACTTATCACAAGCTTCGGCTTAAACGATGCGATGCGTGCAATGCGGTTCCCTCAAAGACAAAGTCCTCGACTCTCGAATGTCGAAGGACGGAACCTCAACACGCCGACGTCGAGTCTGCGAAAACTGCAATTACCGCTACACAACCTACGAAACGATCGAGCGCACCGAACTTCAAGTTGTCAAAAAAGATGGCACCAGACAGCCGCTCAACCGCGAAAAGCTGACCCGAGGACTCACCAAAGCTTGCGAAAAACGTCCCGTTCCTCTCAACCGAATCGACCGTGCCGTAGAAGAAATTCTCACCGAACTCCATCACGACAATGTGCCCGAAATCCCCTCCGCCACCATCGGAGCCAAAGTCATGGACAAACTACACCAGATCGACCCAGTAGCTTACGTTCGCTACGTCTCGGTTTATCGCGAGTTCGACGATGTCGGCGAATTCATTGCCGAGATTCAAAACCTCTCCAAACAAGCCAGGCGCGACCCCATGCAGCGCGAACTTCTCCCTCCCAAACCTCAACCCAAAGAGACAAGTCCCTAGTTTCATGATCTGTCTCGTTGGCAACCGCCCCGTCCTCCAAGTTGGCAATCATCAGATTGTCGGATATGGTGTCGATTGGATTGAAACCGCTCTTAACCGCGCCTCAGTCGCTGCAGACCGCGACGACTTCCCCTTCATCGATGATATTCGAGATGGCATCATTCATTACCTCGAAAACAAATGCCCCCTCCGCCTTCTCCCCATCGAAGATCTTTATGCACGCATGAGCCGAATGTTAGAACGCATAGGCTGCACCGCAATAAGCACTCAACTCAAAATCCTCACTCCTCCTGTCACCCTTTCACTTGCCCGTACCGCTCGCGAAATCGAAGCTGGCTTTGAACTCGCCTTCTTTCAAACACTAGGAGCCGAAGTCGACTCTCTTCACCTTCTAGGCACCGAAGAAGTCCATTTTACCGAAATTCGGGAAGCCACCCTGATCCTCGTCGGAGCCAAGCGCTGGAATAATACCTGCGAATCCTTCCAAAGAGACATTCTCGCTTTTTTAGAAAAAACAGCAGAACGGAACTCCACTCCACACAGTCAGCTGATCCTAACGCTAGATGCCGCTTAAAAAAGCAGCGCTACCCTAAACGGAAAAAGAGATAGCAGAAGCGCTATTTAATTTTCTTCTTCAGGTCCATATACTCCTTCTGCATTCTATCCAGATCATCTCGCTTTGACTCAATCGAAGAATGAAGTTCGGCAAGTCGCTGAAAAACTTCAACCGCTGTTGCATTTTTTGGAAGAGGCAAAGTTGGACCCAAATCTTTCTGATTACGCAACCACCCATTCACCGTAATCGGAGAAATTCCAAACTCTCTCACTGCCGCAGAAACTCCCCCTCGTCCCTTATCTTTATTCACCTGATTAACAAAACGCAGTATCTTAGTCTTTTCATCATCAGTATAGCGTTTTGCTGTTTTTTTCCTTAATTGCTTCGGCATAGTGATAAAACAATGGACCTGTTCTTATAAAAATCAACCAGAAAGCTAAGCACATATTGATATTCGTTTTTTGCATGAATTTAAATTAATAAAAACGTTATTTTCCTAATACCTCTAGGGAAAAGACACATTGATGGAGTGTAAAAGCTTCTCTTTTAGAGACGATACGAATCAATGCATGACAAAACAATCTTTGAAAAAATAGTCGCTCGAGAGATTCCGGCCGAAGTAATCTATGAAGACGAGCACGTCTTTTGCTTTCGAGATGCACAACCTCAAGCCCCTATACATCTACTACTTATCCCCAAAAAACCCATTCCCCGAATCGCGGCCACCACTGACAATGACAGCTCCTTGATAGGGCACCTATTTACTCGTATCCCCATCATTGCAGACCAAGAAGGGATCGCAGAATCCGGATTTCGAATCATTGTCAATAACGGCCCTGACGGCGGCGAAACCGTTCCTCATTTACACCTCCACCTCTTGGCCGGAAGACCTCTCAAATGGCCTCCAGGCTAACCTATTTTTCATTGAACGAAAAAAATACACAATTGATGAGCCGGATTTTTTAGTAAATATCTTGCTTGCTTGAAGGGAATTTGGAACCTCAGCGCGCAAACGATGAACACCTCTCTCTCTTGGCTCAACGACCACCTCAGCCTCTCCGGACTGACAACCAAAGAACTCTCGGATTTACTCACCTTCTCAGGAATTGAAGTGGAAGGCATCGCCAGCAAAGGCATCCCTTCAGAACTCATCGTTGTCGCACAAATTAAAGAAGCCACTCAACACCCCGACGCCGACAAACTCAAAGTCTGCCAAGTTGACACTGGAGAGCCAGAGCTTCGTCAAATCGTCTGTGGAGCCAAAAATTACCAAATAGGAGACAAAGTCCCCTGCGCTCTCCCAGGAACCGATCTCGGAGGAGGCTTCGTAATCAAAGAAGGAAAACTTCGCGGAATCGCCTCCCTAGGCATGCTTTGCGGTGCTTCCGAAATCGGTATGACCGACGAAGAAGACGGCCTCATGATTCTTCCTCAAGATTCTGAAATTGGAACCAAACTCACAAACCTCTACTCCTCAGATACCGTCTTCGAACTCGAAGTCACCCCCAATCGGCCAGACTCCCTTTCCCATCGCGGGGTCGCACGCGAGCTTGCGGTCCTCTCGAAACGTGAACTCCTCCCTGCCCCCAAGTTAGAGCCTAAGACACAACCATCCCCCGTCTCGTTACAATCTGGTACCTGCCCCTACTACAGCGCTACGCGAATCACCGGCGTCAAAGTCAGCGACTCTCCTGCTTGGCTCAAAGGCAAACTCGAAGCGATCGGCCTCCGCCCCATCAACAACGTCGTCGATATCACCAACTACATTCTCCACGATCTCGGCCAACCCCTCCATGCTTTTGATGCCTCCAAAGTCACCGGCAATCTCGAAGTCAGAAACGCAAAAGGAGGAGAAGTCTTCAAAGCTCTTGACGAGAACGATTACACTCTCGCCCCCGAAGACTGCGTAATCTCGGATGAAAGTCAGGCCTTACTCGCTCTCGCCGGAATCATGGGAGGCCTAGACTCTGGAGTCACCGAAGAAACCACCGATCTCATTCTAGAATCCGCTTGGTTTACCCCCTCCCAGATTCGACACAGCTCCCGTCGACTCATTCTCACCTCCGACTCCTCTTACCGATTCGAACGCCAAGCCGATCCCGCAATGGTTCTCCCCGCCACAGCACGCGCCATTGAATTGATCACCGAACTAACCGGAGGCACCGCCGAACCAATCGGAGTAGCAGGAGAAATCCCTGCCGAATTCTCCCCCATCTCCTTCTCTCTCGAACAACTCACCCAAGTCAGTGCCGGTAGCATTACCGAAAAAGAGGCACACGATTGCCTCACTCGCCTAGGACTCACCGATAAAGGAAACGGTCTCTGGGCCATTCCCTCAAACCGCCCCGATCTCACCCGTCCCATCGACCTTATCGAAGAAGTCGTTCGCGTCATTGGCTTCGACCGCATTCCCATTTCCACCTTGGCTCATACTGTTCCTCGCTCCCCCAGTGATCACTTTTACGATGCCGAAATTAAAGTCAAAACACACCTCGCAGCGCTTGGGTTCTACGAATGCCAAACCATCAAACTCATCGCCGAATCCCAACTCACCGACTTACTCCCCCTGAAGCCACTGCAGAGTGAAGACTTCATCAAAGTCGCTCTTCCTCTCTCCGAGGACCACTCCCTCATGCGCCCTTCCCTTGCTCCCGGCCTCATCTCCTCAGCCGCCAACAACGCTCGCCAGGGCGCTAAGGCCATTCGCCTCTTCGAGACCGGTAACTGCTTCCGACATTTCGGAGGAGGAAAAAAGAAAGATAATGAGTTCCCCGTTCTTGCAATCCTTCAAACTGGTCACCAAACCCCTCCCTCATGGGCCACCCCTCAACCCAAAGAAAGTGACCTCTTCGATCTCAAAGCCATTCTTCAATCTCTGGCACCCAACCTCCCTCTTTCTTTTAAACCAAAAGACCTCAACTCCCCCTACCTACTCACCGCCACCATTCACCTAGGCGAAGCAAATGTTGGAGTGATGGGACGTCTCGCTCCCTCCCGTTGCCGAGAACTCGACCTTCCCCTAGAAACCCATTTAGCAGAACTCGACCTCGAAAAAATCGTCAAACTCCTTCAAAAAGACCATCCCGTCTTCGACCTCCCACAATTCCCAGGATCGAGTCGAGACGTCGCCATGGAATTGCCCCTCGAAACCCCCGCCGCCGACATCGAAAATGCCCTCGCCAAATTCAAAGACCCTCTCCTCGCTTCCCATCGATGCGTCAGCCTCTTCAGCGATCCCTCTGGTGAAAAAATTGCCGCCGACAAAAAATCAGTCGCTTACACCCTCCTCTACCGCTCCGCCGACAAAACCTTGAAAACCAAAGAAGTCGACAAAACTCATGAGAGCCTCTTAGCACATTTACAAAACTCTCTCCCCGTCACCTTCCGCTAAAACCTAAGACCAAACAATCTCAACATCAAACCGCTCAAACAGCTAACAAACGCATGAGCTCAAAACCGATCCAAACTTCACTCCTCGCCTCCCTTTAAGGAGCAGGACTTCCTGCTTCCTGAATCAAATAAAAGGCTCTTCCCGAAGGAGGTGAGGTATCGGTATAAATTCCGGAAGCAACTCCCGCTCCATTAGGTGCAAGAGAGAAGCCTTGAAGATCCGAACTCACATAAATGTCAGACGAACCGTTTGCCGTAAAGTCGATTACAAAATTCCCGTTCACAAACGAACAATCCGCAATCGAAACCTCAAAACCCAGTGCGACTCCTTCTTCATTACTTGCTCCAGGCGTCGCATCAACTGAAGGCACCGAATTATCAATAGCGATCACCGTAGTGCCTCCATCAGGAGTAAGAGCAAAAGCAATAGCATTGGCCACCAAATCAGGAGTGATTGGAGTTCCATCGATATTTGCAGCATCACCAACCCCTCCATCGGTCGCAAAAACCGTAAAAATCACATTCGCATTCGCATCCCGAAGAACAATCGTAGCCGAACCGTTTTCGAAACTATTCGAAGCAATCATCAAGTCGATCGCGACACCTGGATAAGCCATTGCAAAAAGGTCATTACCTATCAGATAAAATCCCCCTGCCGGAAGAATGACCGGAGAATCCGCCGGAATCACAATTGCAGCTCCACCATCCATCCCCGTTACCCCTAAGTCACTTTCCCACCTTTCGATCGAATAACCTGCTAAATCAACATCGACATTACTGGGATTAAAAATTTCCAAAAACTCAGTATCACTACCGCTAGAATCAATAATCATCTCGTTAATAACAAGATTAGCGAGCGGAGAATCATCATCAGTCACCGAAACTGTAGCCGTCCCACTAACAAACCCAGTCGCTGCAAACGTAATCGTCACATTCTGTAGCCCATCAATCTCATTATCATCAACCGCATCGAGAATCACAGTTTGCATCACCTCACTTGCTGCGAATTGAACAGTCGCGGACTGCGTCGTAACCTCACTAGAATCCGAGCTCGTCACCGTCACCGTAAGAGGGCCCGAAACATCATTCGTCCTTGTAATCGTTGCGGTAGCAACCCCCACCCCATCTGATTCAGAAAACAGCGTGGTATCCACCTCAACACTCAAGCGAGAAATCGGAACCGTATTCGTTGTCCCCGGTGTTGCAAAAAGATCTGGCACATTCGTAAAATCTAAATTCGTAGCGGTCGAACCTCCATCGAGATCAAGGAAGAATCCCGCAGGAGAAAAAGCAGCATCTGCGAACAGGGTTATATCAGGTAACACTGCTGCAATCCCATTTGTTGGTTGAGCATCAGTATCCCCGTTAGAACTGAAAACACTGTAAACCGAATTTCCTGCAAGATCGGAAAGAACCATCGTGATATTACCATCACCAAAATCAAAATCCGCTTCAAAATCTGGAGTCATTCCAAAAACAGATTGAAAAAATGCATTCCCTACCAAATAGAAATCACCAGCACTAATCATTGTCCCCGTTGGAATAGTAAAAGTTCCCTGCAGAGAACCAAAATCAACATCGGCGCTATCACTCTCAAAAGCACTCACCGTCCATCCAGACAAATCAATCGCAACCGACCCATTGTTGAAAAGTTCAACAAATTCCGGATCGTCGGCTCCAGCAGCACTGACCCGCATTTCATTAATCACAATCGCAGGCAAAATCAGTTCATCATCCGCAACCGTGAGAATTTGTACCGCATCTTGAAAACCCGCAGCACTCACCGTTAAAGTAACACTCTGGTTTCCATCCATTAAATTATCATCGATAGCATCAAGTTCAAAATCGATGAAATCATCTCCCTCCGGAATAGTCACTGTAACAGGCCCCGCCAATTCCGTTCCATCACTGATCGTAACATTCAAAACTAAATCAGCAGTCACGACCTCAGAAACAATTACACAGACCGTAATTGCACCCATCCCATCGGTTTCACTCACAACCACTGTATCAAAAATCAATTCGAAAAGAGGATCCATATCATTCGATGAACCCGGTGTCGGTAGCGCAGTGCTAAAACTCGACGAACCATCGGGATTCCTCTGGATAGACTCATTATCATCGTCTCCTCCTCCATTCTCATTAATTTGAGCCTCACCAAAAACTGCCAATAACTCCGCATCGTCTGCATCAGAAGTATCGTAGACAATCGCATCGATTAAATTAGTAGTAGTCGCGGGAGTATCCCCCGGAAAATCCGCCACACTCCCAGTGTAAAGAGCAACCGCATCTGCTCCATTTTGAATTCGACCGCTAGCCGATCCCGGGAAAGGCATATCGGCTTCAGAGACACTTCCAATCACAAAGAAACCATCCCCATTCGTCACTCCACCAGTGAGATCAAAAGCAGCATAGGAAGCATCATCAGAACCATTGAACAAAACTAACACATGACCATCCAATGAAGTATTACCTGAGCCCCCATCATAAATTTCCACAAATTCGAGCATATCAGTACTGGGAGTATTTGAATCGATTTCGTTAATTACAAATTGTCCAAATGCGGGAATCGTAAAAAAAGAAGCGAACAAGCCACAATAGATTTTAATTTTCATGAGATGGGAGACGTTTTGTTCAAAGAAAACCAAAAACATCTAAAACAGTTTAGGTTCCAACTGGCCACAGAATTCGCCTTTTGAAAGGCAACAAATTCGTCACTCAAACAGAACACATTCTTCAGCTATCAACCTCGTCAAACCTCATAGAATGATAGATTCACCAGGCATGAAAATATTGAGCATAGACCGTTTTCCAAAAGTTCGTTCGTTTATCGCCGAGAGAGAATTTCTTGAG
>CAZUEC010000084.1:0-7580 GCA_964618865.1 uncultured Roseibacillus sp.
CAGTGCTTCTTTTATTCAAATCTCAGAGTCAAACTAAGAGCCGCCCAAGCAGCGGCCATCTCTTTCTCTAACTGCTCGTAACTCCGACCATCTAATAAAAAGCTCCTAGCCTCTCGTTCCGAACGACCATCCTGTAATGCTGCGACATAGTTTGCTAAACGAGCCCCATCCCTCTTACCATCAAACTTCGCAAAGTAAGTATACAAAGCCAAGGCATAAGCATAGGCATGTTGCTGATTTTGAAATTGCCGGTAGCTCGGTTGCATAAAACTCTCCAAACGAGATAAGGTAATCACTTTACCTAGATTGTGCCCACGTCGTTCATTCCAACCATACGCTGTAATGTATTGTAAAATCGCCTGCGTATGCCGATCAACTAAGAGACGATTTTGATCAAAAGGTACCGTCGCCACATAATCTGCAAGCCCTTCAATAAACCACCCAGCTTGTTGACTCTGTCCTTTTAACAGTTGATGAGTAACTTCATGCCGAAGGGTGTTATTAGCATCCTTGAGCAGAGGCCTACGCCCCAGATCAAGGCTTTGAAAAGGAATGAGAATAATATCTCGCGATGGGATATAGACTCCAGAACTGTTAGGAGTCCCTCCCAGCTTGATATAGTCAGCATATTCCTTAATCAGATAAGTCTTCATTCTCACCTTCTCCTCTGATCGGAGACGCGGAACATCAAACGGAAGCCTTTCGCAGAATTGCCATACCGACTCAAACATCCATGCAAATTTCCTAACAGAAACAAGACCTAAATCATCATCACAAATAAACTCGAAGTTAGGACTACCATAAACCCAACGACGATTAGGAGGATCAGCTCGCAAACGCTCAACCTGAATACTAACGTCCGCTTGAATTTGAGGGTTCCGCGGAAAATTGTTTCGTTTAGGCGAAACAACCTTCCGCTTCGGAAGCGGAGATGAAGGCGAAGTTGTTCTTCCTCCTGATTGCACAAAAGAACGATCCTTCGCACTCAATTGACTCAACTGAAAAGTCCGTTGTAGCCCTCTCACATTGAGATGGACTTTTTCCCCCTCTGCTCGAATTAAAGTAGCCTCAAAACTACGTCCACTGGCATCAGTCCAAGTTCGCGCTAAAGAAGGCAGCGCCAAAAGCTGGCACACAAGCAATCCGCCATACAACTTCGAAATCATTCTCAATAATATACTAAAACTAAGTAAATTCCAGCCTAGAAACGCTCGTCCACCTCAAACTGGACCCGTTTCTCGCTCACCGGGTGAATAAATTCAATCTTCCAAGCCCTTAAAGCTAAAGGCTCCGCGCCCATTTCGGCGATTTTGGCCTCTCCTAATTCGCCTTCAGATAAATAAAGGCGATCTCCCAGAATTGGACAACCCTCCTGCCACAAATGCACCCGAATCTGATGAGTCCTTCCCGTCCGCGGTCGCGCTTCCACCAAAGAAGTCCCATCCTCGCGTTGACACAATACGCGTAAATCGGTCTGTGCCTGCATGGGCTTACCCCATCTCCTTCCTTCCGCCGGCACCGCTCGATCCACAAACTTTTCTACCCAATCAGGATGCCCCTGAACTCGAGCCAAATAAGATTTAGATACTTTTCCTTGTTCGAATAAATTTTGTATCACATTTCGATAACGCTCTCCCTTCACACAAACCACAATTCCACTGGTCTCTGCATCAAGACGATGAGTATAACGAACTTCCAACTCCGGCCAAGCCTGCTGCATTAACCACATTAGAGTATTCTTATAAAATCGCCCTCCTTCGTGCATGGGTAAAGGAGCAGGCTTATCAATGATCAATAAAACCTCATCTTCGAAAATCACCTTTAAATCCGTGCCAACCTCAGGCTCCACCCAATCGGGAAGAAGACGAACATACTGATGACCGGTCGTCACCTTCAGATAAGGATCAGTAACCACTTCCCCCCCCTCACGCTTAATAATCAAACCATCGCTAAACACTTTCAACCACTCCGCATCACTCAACTTTCCCGGAAAACGATTAGCCAACACCTCTACAAAAGACTGACCTCCTTCTTTCGCCTTAATACGACACGGTCGTCGATTCACATACGGCGTGCATCCCGGCAAAGGTTTACAACAAGCCCGCCATCGCGACTCCAATTCCTCCCGTCGTTCATCCTGCACCGAAAGCTAGTAAGAAGAATTCACGAAAATCAATTTTAGAAAAAACACGAATCAAGCAAGCGGCGATTCTTCTCCCTGTTTTAACAGATAAAGCACCGCCATCCGAACCGCGATTCCATTCTCCACCTGTTGATTAATGAGACTTTTTTCATAATCCATTACGGCATCAACCAATTCTACCCCTCGATTCACCGGACCTGGATGCATCACCCAGAGCCCTTCTTCCCGAATTCTTCGGAAACGCTCTTCAGTCAGTCCGTAAAGCTTATGATACTCACCCACGCTTGGAAAAAACTGGCACCCTTGCCGCTCCTTCTGAACCCGCAGCATATAAAAAACATCCGGTTTCCAAGCCCAAGCCTCTTCAAAACTTGTAAAACGAGTAAAACCAGCCTCCTCAGGCACCAAAGAACCCGGCCCAAGAAAAGCGACTTCAAAGCCCAACTTCCGCAGCACCGTACTCGTCGACCGAGCCACTCGACTGTGACGAATATCACCCGCAATGAGAACACGTTTCCCCTCTTCCTTCGGGTAAACTTCTCGCAAAGTAAAAGCATCTAACAGACCCTGTGTCGGATGAGCATGAGCCCCATCGCCAGCACTAATGACACTCGCCCGAGTCATCTCCGCAATCCGTCCCGGTAAACCAGGCATTCGATGACGCACCACGATGTAGTCCGCCTGCATCGCCTGCAAAGTATCAACCGTATCTTTCACACTTTCCCCCTTCACCACCGAAGAACTTGGAACATCAAAGACGGTCACATCAGCCCCCATTCTCTTAGCTGCCACTTCAAAAGAACTCAGCGTTCGCGTACTGGGTTCATAGAAAAGCATCAAAACCGTTTTCCCTTTCAGAGCAGGAAACTTTTTCACCGAACGTTGAAACACATCCTTCAGAGGTTTCGCCTGTTCGAGGATTTCCTCCACTTCCTCACGGCTCAACGAAGCCAAATCGAGTAGATCTTTTTTTACCATCTTTAATCGTTCGTTTTTAGCTCTACCATATCCTTACCATCGGTTCCTTGTAAATGAACCACCACTTTATCGAGTCGTTTACTCTCCAAAGTCCTTCCAACATAAGTCGGCTCAATAGGCAACTCGCGCCAACCACGATCAACCAAAACTGCTAACTCCACCTTTCGGGGTCGCCCATAGTCTGTCAATGCATCCAAAGCGGCTCGAATCGTCCGCCCCGTGAAAAGAACATCATCCACCAGAATCACGTGCCCTTCATCAATCGAAAACGGAATCTCACTACTCTGCAACTTGGGATTCCGCTTCAGATGCTCCAAATCATCTCGGTAAAGCGAGATATCGAGCACCCCATAATTGAGTTCGCAATCCGTTTCCGACAATAAATTACAAACCCGCTCCGCCACCTCATCTCCTCGGCTTCGGATTCCCACAATACAAAGCGGCCCCTCTACCTTAGCTAAAATCTGCTCTGCAAGACGATCCACCGCCTTCGCAATCTCCCCTTCATCAAGCAACACTGCCATTGCAGAAAGGTTGTAGTCTCCTCCTCGCTTTCCCGCAAGAACAGAGACAATTCATGCCACCTTCATCAAGTCTTCACAGAACTCACCTTAACCTCTGCCCCCATGAAGCGACGTTACTTTACCATTCCTCTTCTCTTCCTTTTGCTCGCCTTCATTATTTTCATTCAAAGTGCCAGTCATCACATCGTTTCCCCCAAACGCGCCCGACTTCGCGATCAGTCCCACGCCATCATGGCCGAACCCACCCAGCACGGCATGACCATCTCCTCTCACATCAACCCAGACGGCACCCCCTATTTACTTTGCAAAGGACTGCCTCTCACCGGCGAAAAAGGACGGCTCCTCCGCTCTCAACTTAGCGCCCGTAACTTCAAACCTTCACCTCAACCTTCCACCCTCCTCCTATTGCACGGTCATGCCAGTAGAAAAGAAAATCAACTGGCCATTGCAGAACGCTTTTGCGCAGTAGGGTTCACCTGCATCATTCCCGATTTGCCCGCTCATGGCGAACATCCACAACAAATCGGAACCTTCGGTAAAAAGGAAGTGCCTCTTCTCCTCGACCTTCTCAGAACAGTCCAATCACAACATTCTCTTCCCACAAAATTCCATCTCTTCGGCCTCTCCCAAGGAGGTGCCATCGCTCTCCAATTAGCGGCCGCTGACCAAAACCGATTCCATTCCGTCGTCACCATCTCCACCTTCGCCAATCTCTCCGAAACCCTCTCTCATACCGCCAGCAATCAATCCCCCCTCCTCGCCACCCTCTTCCCCGCCGTAGCATGGAATTTACAATGGCAACATCACTTGAACTTGAAGAAAATCTCTCCCTCTCACGCCGCAGAAAACCTCACCCTTCCCGTCTTCGTTGCTCATGGACTAGCTGACCGCTTCATCCCCCCCTCAAACGCGGAATCAATTTACCAAAGACTCTCCCACCCTCAAAAGCGACTCCGCCTCATTCCAGAAGCGAGCCATGGCAACGTCCTTGCTAAAGGCGAACTCATCTATGCCGACTTATGTGAATTTTTACTAACTAATCAGTAAAAAAATCACTCTCTAAATCGCCTTCAACAAGCTCAACCCTCTCCCCCAAGTCCCACTATTTTCCTTCACTCACTGCCGCTCTTGGGTATCTCACCTTCTCTACAATCTCCATCACTTCCGGTGGAGGTGCAGGAGTAAACTTCGAAACCACAATCGAAACCACAAAGTTAAAGACCATTCCAAGAGTTCCAATTCCCTCCGGCGAAATTCCAAACCACCAATGCTCCGCGTTATTCACATCTGGGTTGATGAACTTAAAGTATATGATGTAACTCGCCGTAAAAATCAGTCCCACAATCATGCCCATCACGGCCCCCGGCATCGTCGTACGCTTAGTGAAAATACCCAAAATAATAGCCGGGAAAAACGAACTCGCCGCCAAACCAAAAGCAAAAGCAACCACCTGCGCCACAAAACCTGGAGGATTCACTCCAAAGTACCCTGCAATCACCACCGCAACAGCTGCGGCCCCTCGAGCCCATAGAAGCTCCTTCTTCTCATCCATATTCGGAGCAAAGGTCTTCTTCACCAAATCGTGAGCCACCGAAGTGGAAATCACCAACAACAAGCCTGCTGCCGTCGAGAGCGCAGCCGCCAATCCGCCCGCCGCAATCAAACCAATCACCCAATTCGGTAAATTCCCAATTTCCGGATTCGCTAAAACCATAATGTCACGGTCAATGTAGAGCTCATTATCATTCTCAGTCGGCGCATTATTGAGAAGACGCTCTCCACTCGCTCCCCGACCAGACTGATCATCACTCTTCGTTTTGAAGTTCGGTGACAACTTAGAAGCTCCCTCTAACTTTGCAAAAGCAGCGCCACTTCCCGTGTATTGCACCTTGCCATCATCATTCTTATCAACCCAAGCAATCAACTGAGCATTCTCCCAATTCGAGAACCACTTAGGCAAAGATTGATACTCACTATTAGAAACCGTTCTTAGCAAATTTGTGCGTGCAAAAACCGCGACCGCGGGAGCAGTCGTATACAAAATCGCAATAAACAGCAGTGCCCAAAAAGCCGAAGTCCGAGCCGCACTCGCTTTCTTCACGGTATAAAATCTCACAATCACATGAGGCAAACCTGCCGTCCCACACATCAAGGCCGCTGTTATGAAAAAGACATCCACTGTAGCCTTCTGACCCTCCGTATATTTCGAGAAACCAAGCTCCTCGCTCAGACCATCTAACTTATCAAGCAAGCTCACCTCCTCACCAGTCACCATCCCACCAAAGCCAAGCTGTGGAATCGGATTCCCCGCCATCATAATCGAGAGAAAAATCGCCGGCACCATGAAAGCAAAAATAAGCACACAATACTGAGCAACCTGAGTATAAGTAATTCCCTTCATCCCTCCCAAAACCGCGTAAAAAAGCACGATCACCATCCCCACAATCACCCCCTCATCAACTTCCAATCCCAAGAAACGCGAAAACACCACTCCCACTCCTCGCATCTGACCCGCCACGTAAGTAAAACTCACGAAAATCGCGCAAATCACCGCCACGAAACGAGCAAACGTCGAATAATAACGATCCCCAATGAAATCGGGCACGGTAAACTTTCCAAAACGACGCAAATAAGGCGCCAACAGCAACGCTAACAGCACATACCCCCCCGTCCATCCCATCAAATAAACCGAACCATCGCGACCCGCGAAAGAAATGATTCCCGCCATCGAAATAAAAGAAGCCGCGCTCATCCAATCCGCCGCCGTCGCCATCCCATTTGCCACCGCCGGAACTCCTCCGCCCGCCACATAGAATTCATTCGTACTACCCGCTCGTGACCAAATGGCAATCCCGATGTAGAGCGCGAAGCTCAACCCAACCAAACTATACGTCCAAAACTCAACACTCATCTTCTTACTCTTCTTGTTTTAGTGATCCGAAACATCTCCTCCCGCTTCTCCCTGGTCACCTAACAGCTCACGATCCAGCCGATTCATCACCCGCACATAAATCGCAATCAAAATCACGAACACCACAATACTACCTTGCTGCGCAAACCAAAATCCCAGCTTAAAGCCCGTGCCAGGAATCTTAATTTTATCGAGAGCATCAACCCAAAGAATACCACATCCAAAAGAAACAATAAACCAAACCACCAACAACCCCATCAACCACCTCAAATTAGCCTGCCAATACCGGGCCCGACCCTCCTTAGAAATCTTTTCACTCATTACACCTCAAGAACTAACAAAGCTAACGCCAATATGGCAACGCCCATTCTCGCCAACTACCGGATTCACCCCATTCCAGCGCCCCCCTTCCTCATTTTCCTCCCTCCCTAACCAAAAGCCACCCGTTTTCCGCACCCAAGCCCACATTGAACTCTCGCCGACCAGCCTCTCCTCTCGCAAAAAAAAGAAGAAAATTCGCGAAAAGCCCGCATCACTTGAAAGCGCTCACCCTAGTATGCAACCGCTTTCTCACGCACCTTCAAAACCAAAATCCTTCCCCAACTCCTCGCCATCAGCCGCACCGGTCGCCAACTCATCACAACGCTCATTCTCCGCATGCCCCGCATGCCCCTTCACCCAATGCCAAGTCACTTCATGACGAGAGCGAAGAACATCCAACTCTTGCCACAAATCTGCATTAGCTAACTTCTCACCCTTACCTCGTTTCCAACCCTTCTTCTTCCAACCCTCAATCCATTTTTGATTATTGGCATCCACCACATACTTTGAATCAGAAAAAACCTTCACTTCGCACCGCTTCTTCAGTGCAGCTAATCCAGCCATCACCGCCCTTAACTCCATCCGATTGTTCGTCGTCAACTGATAACCTTGACTGAGCTCTTTCTCAAAAGAACCACTCTTTAGAATCGTACCGTACCCGCCTCTTCCGGGATTCCCCCGACAAGCACCATCAGTATAAATC
>CAZUEC010000085.1:0-7545 GCA_964618865.1 uncultured Roseibacillus sp.
AAAAAACTCGATAGACGAATAGACTTTTGAAAAATGGTCTAGCCTGAAAGCTCAGGCACGGTAGCACTCGCACGGGAAAAGAATCATATCAACGTCAACATTCATCGCTTTTACCACCTCTCCGATTTCGAACCGCCCCCTGCTATCCACTCACTAGCCAGAAGGACACAAGAAAAAGAACAAAGAAAAATAAGAACCTAAGTCTAGATGGTTTACAGAACTGTAATTCAAACAAAGAGCGCACCTCATAACGAATGCGCTTTCCACACTTGCCCGACCTCCCCATTAGAGACAAACTCATCCCAAGTTTGAAAAAAATTCTTTCTAATGACGTCACCAAGTTGGTCCTCTTTTTGATCGCCACCTTCACTCTTGCTGCCGTTCTCGTTCCCCATGTCTACAACATTGGAAAATTCCTAGCAGAGATAACCGCCACCAAATCAATCAACCCCACCATTGATTATATAGGCTCCCAAGCCAATAAAGCCGATTACGCTGACTTCTTCAACCGTTCGCTCTATCTCGCCGCGATCCTCCTCCTCCCCTTTCTCCTATTTTCCCTGCACGCTCAAAAAGCCATTGCCACCACCAGAGGCCCATGGTCCTTTGCCCTTCCCGCACGCTCCATTGCCCCCAATCGAGGTCAAGCCTTGATAAAACCATCTCATCCTTTCATCCAACTTCTAGGAGGCTTTATCACCGGAACCGTTTTTCTTTTCGTAGCCGGAGCCCTAGCTATTCTCCTAGGATTTTTTACATGCCAACTTCCTCAGACTTCCGAAGTTATCATGAAAGCATTCACCACTGCATCCATCGTAGCCATTGTGGAAGAAGTGATTTTTCACGGAATCATTCTAGGAGTTTTTCTTCGCACTTTCCGCCCCTCTTTAGCCATTAGCTTGGTAGCCTTATGCTTTGCCACCCTTCACTTCATGCGACCTCCTCAAGGAGTTGGCCTCGATCACCCCGAGAGCACTTTTGCAGGCTTCACCTTTTTAAAAATTACCGCCTCTCGCCTCCTCGACAGCCACCTCATGCTTCAACAATGGACCCCCCTCTTTTTTGTCGGCATCTTATTAGGAATCACCCGCTTCCTAACCTCATCACTCTGGTTACCCACCGGCCTCCACATAGGCTGGCTCTTTGCTTTCCTCTTATTCGACGAACTCACCGTAGCCCAAATTCACTCTCAACCTTGGACACGCCTGATCATTGGCGATAATTTAGCGCAAGGATTCCTTCCCCTAGCCGCCATCGGAGTCTGCGCCCTCGTCATCTGGGTCGCCTACCGAAAACCAGACGAAGACGATCTCACTCCTCACCCTCAAAATCCTTTCAACCCGGCCCCACTCTAGCTCCCTTGAAGCCACTCTTCTCCACTTCCTCCGCTCTCGACTGGCTCTACCCTCCTCTCTGTGTCCTGTGCGAAACCTCCCTGCGAAAAGGACAAAACATTTGCCATCCTTGTCGGGAAAAACTCCCTCGCCTACCCGCCTCCAGTTGTCGCAAATGCGGACAAACCTTTGAGGCAAACCTAAAGGCTCCAGAACAATGCCCCAACTGCATCAGCCTCAAACCACAGTTCGATTTCGCCACTGCCGCCCTCAAATCTCATCAAAATGTCCTCCATCTCATTCATCAATTCAAACTCCTTCACCGTCCCGAAATAGGAGAAGACCTTGCCCAAACCATCCTCCCCTCATTTCAACAAGAGGCCCGCCTGACTCAACTAACCGCACCCCTTCTCATTCCTGTCCCCCTCCATCATCAGCGACATCGGGAACGAGGCTTCAACCAAGCCGAATTACTCGCGACTCCCCTCGCGAGAGAACTCGGTCTCGACTGCCTCAAAGCCCTCAAACGAATCCGTTCCACTTCTCGCCAAGCCACTCTTTCCAGGCGCGAACGACTCAAAAACCTCAACAAAGCCTTTCGATTAACGGGAAACTCTCAAAAATTAGCCAACCGCTCACTCATCCTCATCGATGACGTCTTTACCACCGGCTCAACCGTCCACGAATGCGCCCGAACCCTCAGAGCGGCCAAACCAGCCAGCATTGCCGTATTTACCGTCTTGCGCGCGTAAGAAAGAGCCACAATCTACCATTGCCCCCCCTCTTCCAACGACTAAACTACTCCACTTAAATTATGGGGATTTTCAAAAAACCACCACTTCGAGGAAGCAAAAAGAGTCAGGACCTCCCTGATGACCTCTGGACCAAATGCCACCAATGCGGCGAGCTCATTCACACCCTCGACCTCAAACAGCACAATCACGTCTGCCCACACTGCAATCAACATTTCCTACTCCCCTCTCGCGACCGCATCGAACTCCTCGCCGATCCTGATTCATTTCAAGAAATGGATCACGCCCTCTTCTCCGCCAACCCCCTCGGTTTTTCCAAATACCCGGAAAAAATCGACCACATGAGAGAAAAAACCGAACTCAACGATGCCGTCGTCACCGGACGAGCCACCATTGACGGCTTCCCTGTCACCATCGCAGTCATGGACTTCAAATTTTTTGCAGGCTCAATGGGCTCAGTAGTGGGTGAAAAAATCACCCGTGCCATTGAAACCGCCACCCAAGAAAAACGAGCCGTCCTCATCGTCTCCGCCTCCTCAGGAGCACGAATGCAAGAAGGAATGCTATCGCTAATGCAAATGGCCAAAACCTGTGGCGCACTCTCACGTCATCAAGAAGCCTCTTTGCCCTACTTCTCCATTCTCACCCATCCAACCACTGGTGGAGTCACCGCCTCCTTTGCCACCATTGGCGACATCAACCTCGCCGAACCTGGTTGTATGATTGGCTTTGCAGGTCCCCGAGTGATCAAAGAAACCACTCACCAAGACCTTCCCAAAGGATTCCAAACTGCAGAATTCATGCTCGAGCACGGCCTTGTCGATGCCATCGTGCCTCGCAAAGAACTCCGCCCGAAAATTGCCGAAATCCTATCCTACCTAATGCCTCGAAAGTAATGACTATCGCCAACCTCTTACGCTCCCAACCCCATGCAATCTCTTCTTTCTTACCTCACCGCAGGGGCCATTACCTTGAGCACCTCCCTGCAAGCACAACAGGGGCTACATTCTGCTCGCCAAGCCTTAGCCGAACACCTTCCGGATATTGCCGCACTCCGAATTGAATCTTTTCTTGCCACCAAACCAGAGCTTTCCCAAAAAGAAAAAGAGAACACCCTCCTCCTCCTCGGAGAAGCCCATCTTCGAGCAGGCAACCCCGACAAAACCCTCACCGTCCTCAAAAACCTCCCCAACGTAAGCAATGAATCACGTAACTTCTGGCAAGGACTCGCCCTAGCTCGTCAGCAAAACTTTCCCCAAGCCCTCTCCCAACTCGCTCTCGTTAGCAAAGAAAACCCGCTCTACTCACAAGCCCTTTGTAACAGAATCGAGATTCATCGCAATCTCGCCCAAACCGAAGCCGCCTTCGAGACCCTCAGCAAACTTCGTCACTTCGACGCCAACTACAAACCCAATGAACTGGCCCTCTTAGAAGCCAGACTCTTCCTCGACAGCAACAAACCCGAAGAAGCCTCTCAAGCCCTCACAAAATTAGACTCTGCAACCCGAAAAGAAGACGAAGCACTTCTCCTCACTGGAAGAATTGCACTCGCCGCCAACCAACCGACTCAAGCACTCGAAGCCTTTGAAAGCATTCAGATCGACCAAAACCAACCCACCCTCACCAAACTCACCTTACTCGGAAAAACAGACGCCATCCTCGCGTCTGAAGAACCAGAAAAAGCCCTCCCCCACCTCTTACAACTCCTCTCCCTCGACTCCAAAGAAACCTTCCTCGACCTCCTCCCCGCCCGCTTCGAGAAACTACTTGCTACCACCTCCAACAAAAACGACCTCCTCTCTTCCCTCGCAACCTTTGTCTCTCCCGAAACATTAGGCGAAGATAGCAACTACGCAAATCCTCGCAAGTTACTCGCTTGCTACTACCTTGCTCGTATCTCATCCCCCGAAGAAGCAACCTCCCTCTCTCAGCAAGCCCTCTCCCTCCAACCCGAAGGAGAGATAGCCGCACGTTTCCACCTCGAATCCGCTCGACTCGCCTTGCAAGACAACTCGCTAGCCGCGACTCAAGAACACCTCAACGCAATCCTAAAAACAGCCCCCCACTCCCCACTCACCGCACAAGCCAGTGACCTCCTCGCTCGTCTGGCCACCGAAAAAGGCAACCTCAAGCAAGCTCAGAAACTCTTTGCCAAGGCCACCCAACACCCCAACCAAGAATTCGCAGAACAAGCCCTCCTCAATCAAGCTCTCCTGCAACTCACCCAAAATCCCACCGACTCTCTCTCCGCTCTTTCCACCAAACTCACAAACTCCAAATCTGCCCCCGTTCTCTCACTCGAAAAAGCACTCGCTCTTGCTCAACAAAAATCGCCGCAAGCCATAGACAAACTACGCACATTCATTACCGACCACCCCACCCATCCCCGGCTCGAAGAAGCACGTTTAGCCCTCATCGAAAGACTCCTCGAAAAGCCCCAACCTGACTTCGAAACAATCACCACCCAATTGGCTTCCCTTCCCGAACTACTCGAACAACCACAGTCCCTCGTCGCCTTCCAACTTTGCCATCGCTTCGGAGCCATCACCAACGACTGGTCGCTTGCCGTCGCTCGCGGAGAAAGCCATCGCAAAAACTTCCTCACCACAGAGAACGATCCTTTCTTTCTTCTCAGCCTCGCAGAAAGCACCTTTCGCAATGGCAAAAACTTCCGCCGCGCTCACGTTCTTTTCACAAAAGTCGCAAACCTACCCAATGCCGGCGAACTCGCCGAAGTCGCCCTCTTTTTTAGCGCCCGCGCAAGCCTCGAAATTCCGACTAGCGAATCCACCGGCGAAGGCCATCGAATTCTAGACCAACTCATCCAAAACGCCGGTCGCCTCACCACCCAAGCTCGCCTGCTGAAAGCCAGAACCCTCCTAAAAAGTCAAGGCAAGCCCAGAGAATGCCTCCAAACCTTACAAGGCATCCCAGGTCAACCAGGCGATCAACCCGAAGCCGCTCTCCTCACCGCCAAAGCCTTTCGAGAGCTCGCGGCCAAAAACCCTGCCGACGCCAAACGAGCAGTCTCCATCTATCAGCGCCTCATCGCTGATAAACGAACAAGCTACAGCCTCTCCAATCAGCTCCATTATCAGCTCGCCCTCACCTACCGCGAAAACGAACAAGCTCACCTCGCCATCGATCCCTGTTACACAGTCATCAACTTCGAAAACCGAAAAGCCGACGAAGTCGAAGTCGAATGGGATTACTTCTATCGCTGCGGATTTGAAGCAATCGACATCTTGTTAGAAGCGAATCGACCTCAAGCAGCCCTAACTCTCGCCCGCAAACTCGCCAAAACAAAAGGACCTGGCGCCAAGCAAGTCCAAGAACGAGCCGAACAAATTCAACTCGATCACCTCCTCTGGACCGACTAAGCAACCTCCTCTACGAACTCTATAAAAACGGGGCCAACACCTCTTCGAACTCAGAGTCCGCGACCACTTCCTTTAAAAGACCCGTAGCAGTTGGAATGTGATCCCGATACCAATCATTCCCGAAATTCTCAACAATATTCCCGTATGCCCCCAAAGCCTGCATCAGTCGCTGCACCGCACAGTCTCGCAGCAACTGAGGGATAGGGCGCTCCTCAGTGATATCTTCCCAAAGATCGAGCATCCGCTCTCGATCCTCAGCACTATGATTCATGTAAGGATCGTAAATGAACGAAGCCAGATCATATTCCTGATGTCCCCACCGCATTCCTTGAAAATCGATTAAATAAGACTTCCCTTCCCAAAGAATAATATTCTGCGACTGCAAATCGCGGTGAACAAGATGGCGATGACTTTTCCCTAGTCGATTACTCAAAGCCGCAAAGACCTCACTCTCCCTCAAAGCCTCTCCATCCTTACCCAAAAAATCACCCACAAAGTGTTCGTTGAAATAATTCTGCTCCCACTGATACGTCTCCACCGTGAAGGGCGGCATCATTTCTAAATCTTTAGGCACCTTCGTGTAAGCCAACTTATCGAGTTGAGAAAAGACCGAACGATAATAAGGCTCTCGCACCTCGTAAGGCTCATCCTTAAGAGAAAGAAGATCCACCTCCCCCAAATCCTCCACAATCGCCAACCCCTTAGGCTGGTTATCATAAAGCACGATCGGAACATTCAGCTTTGCCGATTTCAAAAAAGCCGCAATCGGCAAAAAGAAACCATTGTCCTGTCGTTCATCCGTATAGTGGAGTCCAATAAAAGTTGGATGCCCCTCAGGCTTCAACCTAGCAAGCGTTCGACCCGAAGCCCCACTAGTAATGGGCTCCAGAATCACTTTATGGGTTGGGTAAAGAGAAAGATGCTGACGAATTGCAGTCAGAAGAAGGTTAGCAGCCATAGCGAAAAAGTGTGTCGGAGCAGATGAAAGAGAGCACCAAGGTTTTGTCAACAATGGCCAACAAAATTTGTCAAAGAAGCAGGAAAAAGACCTGCCGCAGCAGGTCTTTTAAGCAAAAATTAAATCAAAACGACTAAAACCAAGAATAGACGTTATCCTTATTCCCACCTCTCTTTGGACTTGAGCGATTCCACTCCCCATCTTTCCCCGAAGACCACCCCACCACGCGACGACCAATCCGACGGCCACCCGTATTGAACGGATCATCTAATTTCTCGTCGTAACCATAATCCAATAGCAAAAAGTAGCCTCGATTATCATCTTTCCGCCAATGATCATAAAGTTCGGCAGAATTCGTATCCTCCCAAAGTCCGGCATAAGCATTATTCCTAGACGTTCCCTTCGCGGCTGGCCCAGTGTAATACACCACTTGCTTACGATTTAGCTGATCAAGATTAATCCCCGCAAGAATGGACATGATTGGCTCCGTGCTCTCAACCTCTGTATCTTGAGTGGGAGGAGTACGCGAATTCGCAGGAAGCCGGCTATTATCGTTATAGTAACCATCGACTGCCGTGACCAAAGCCGTCAGATCATTCTTGGCCTTTAGCTTCACTGCTCTTCTTTGGACACTCGTGACCACTGGGATGAGAATGCCCATCAGAGTCACAATAATAGCAATCACGACAAGGAGCTCCACCAGAGTGAAACCGTGCCGATTGGATTTGCTGGGTTTGCGTGAGATTTTCATATTCTTTATTTTGGTTATGCGACCTTTAAGTTAGGAAAAATTGAGTGGCTTTGTCCATTCAGAGTTTTTTACCTGAACACTACAAGAATAGCTCATTTCGTCAAAATTCTCAAGTTTCAGCTTCCTCCCACCCTCAAAAAACCTGCCCTAGCACCATTCAGCGCGAATCCGTAAAATTTTTTGACCCCCTCCCCTTCGCCAAAAATAAACGCCATCCCCCTTCAGAAACTCACAAAAACAACTCGCATCAAGATCCTCGCGTTCCACTAAAAGACCAGACCCCAACCCAGCGGACTGAGTTGGGGTCTGGCGGACCGGGAGGGATTCGAACCCTCGATACCCTTTTGAGGTATACTCCCTTAGCAGGGGA
>CAZUEC010000086.1:0-3523 GCA_964618865.1 uncultured Roseibacillus sp.
TCTCGGAGGAGGGGATCTAGGCTTGTGATTGGGTGGGGAGAGGGGGGATTTGGAGGGGGATTTTTAGTCCGTTTTCTTGTGGAGAGTTGCGCTTAATTTTTCTGCGGCTTGGTGATAGATCGATTCGGATTTTTGGAGCGCAATGGGGGTGCCAAGGTCGGCATTGAGGCAGGTTTCGGGGTTGATTGGAACTTGAGCTAAGAGGGGGACTTTGAGTCGTTTTGCTTCTCGTTCTCCGCCGCCAGAGCCAAAGAGATGATAGCGTTTTCCGTGATCGCATTCGAACCAAGACATGTTCTCGATGAGGCCGAGAATGGGAACGTTGACTTTGGCAAACATGGTGACTGCTTTGCGGGCGTCAATGAGAGCGACTTCTTGAGGAGTGGTGACGATGACGGTGCCGGTGAGGGCGACGTTCTGGACAATGGTGAGTTGGATGTCGCCGGTTCCAGGGGGAAGGTCGAGGACGAGGACATCAAGTTCACCCCAAGCGACTTGTTTGAGAAATTGTTGGGTGTATCGGGTGGCTAAGGGACCGCGAACAATGACGGGGGAAGATTCGGAGAGAAGGAATCCCATGGACATCAGTTGGATGCCATGGGCTTTGATGGGGATGATGTTTTCTTCACGGTCGGAGGTGAGTTCGCGTTCTGAGACTCCGAACATGTGTGCGATGGAAGGTCCGTAGAGGTCGCAATCACAAAGACCGACCTTGAGACCTTGATTGGCGAGAGCGACGGCGAGGTTGGCTGAGACGGTTGATTTGCCGACGCCTCCTTTCCCCGATGCAACGGCGATGATGTGCTTGATGCCGGGGAGAGATTGTTTTGCGCTTCCAGATTCGCCTTGAGCGGGTGGGTCTTTGATGTCGATACCGACTTTGACTTTTTCGGGGCCTCCTAACAGGGGGTCGAGGAGGGCGTGGATTTCGGTGAAAATAGTACGGGGGATTTCGGCGTCTTTGGTTTGAATTTGGAGGTGGATGTCTGCGGTGTCGTCGACCATTTCGGCGAGTTTAACGAGACCGAAGGAGACGATGTCGCGGGAGAAACCGGGGTATTTTATGGTGGCGAGGTGAGTGCGGAGTTCTTCGGTGGTCATAGGATGTGAGTTGGACGAGGCTATTGGGGAGAGTTTAGGTTGAATGGTTAATTCGATGTGAGGATGTTTGTTTGATGTTTTCTGTTAGAAGCTAGCGACGAGTTGAAAGGTGAAGCCTTTGAGGTATTCGGTTTCAGGAAGGTGAGCGAGGATGGGGTGGTCGGGGCGTTGGGTGTGGGTCTCGACGAGGCGTAGTGCTTTTTTGGCGTCGTTGGCAGCAGAGCGGACTGAGTTTAAAAACAGTTCGCGGGTGGCATGATGGGAGCAGCAGAAGGTGGCTAGGTAGCCGTCTTTCTCTAGGAGTCGAATGGCGCGAAGGTGAATTTCTTTGTAGCCTTTCATGGCTGAGTTGAGGGTTTTTTTGTTTCGAGTAAATGAGGGGGGATCGAGGATGACGAGGTTGTATTTTTCTTCGTTTTTTTCGCGGTGACGGAGGTTGTCAAAAGCGTTGGCGGTTTCTGTTTGGAGGGTGAGTCCATTGAGTTCGGCATTGCGAGCGGCGGCGGCGGTGGCTTTTTCTGAGATGTCGACTGCGGTTACGGAGTTGGCTCCAGCTTGGGCGCATGCAAGTCCGAATCCTCCTTGGTTGCAAAACATGTCGAGGACGGTGGCGTCTTTGGCGTGACGAGCGATGGAAGGGTAGGCTTCGGAGATGTCGAGATAGAGGCCGGTCTTTTGTGCGTTGGCGAGGTCGAGTTCGAATTTGAGACCTTGTAAGGTGATCTCAATGGGTCCGGGGTTTTCTCCTAAGAGAATGTCTGTTTCGGGTTCTAGTCCTTCGGCAGTGCGCATGGGGGTGTCGTTGCGTAGAATGATAGTTTGAGGGGAAAATACTTTTTGAATGGCTTCTACTAATAGGTTTTTGCGGATGTCGAAGGCGAGGGTGGTGGTTTGGAGGACAAAGAGGTCATGGAAACGGTCAAGAATGACGCCGGGTAAGCCGTCGGATTCGGACCAGACGATTCGGCAAACTTTTTCATCTAAGGGAAGGGCTTGGCGTACTTTGAGTGCGCGTTGGAGGCGGCGAATGAGAAAGTCGAGATCGAGTTTTTGTGCGCGATGAGAAAGGCGGCGGGCGATGATTTGGGAGTGGGGGTTATAAATGGCGGATCCCATGGGGCGGTCTTTGAAGTCTTTGAGGGTGATGATGTCTCCGGGTGCTGGTTCTCCGAATGTTTTTTTGACTTCGGAGGTGTAGATCCAGTCGTGGCCTTGAAAGATTCGAGACCTAGGTTTGATAATAATGCCGCCCATGAACCGGTTGGTAGAATCTTTGGCCAGAAGTCGCAAGAAATGTTTGGAGTGAAGAGTGGGGAGTCTGCTAAGGTGGTTGTTATGGATACTTTGATTTCAATTGTGAAAGAGGGGGTGGAATTGGATTCTCGGCATGTGGACGCTGCAGTTGAATTTCTCCTTGATGAGGGTTCTGAAGATGAGAAGAAGGCGGATTTTTTGAAGGCGTTGGCTAGGAAAGGGGAGACGTCGGCTGAGATTGCGGCTTTTGTAGAGGCTTTTCTTTCGCATTCGCTTGCCGTGACTCTTGGGTCTGAGGATTTGGGAGGTCCGACTATCGATGTTTGTGGAACAGGGGGAGATGGGCTCAATCTTTTTAATGTTTCGACAACGAGTATGTTTGTGATTGCGGCGGGAGGGGGAGTGGTGGTGAAGCATGGGAATCGGGGAGTGACTTCGAAGAGTGGAGGGGCGGATGTTTTGGAGGCTCTTGGAATCGATATTGAGCAAGATGCGGAGGCTTTTCAGAAAACGGTTCGCCGTGCGGGGGTGGGGTTTTTGTATGCTCGGATGTATCATCCTGCTTTTAAGGCGGTTGCGCCTGTTCGGGCTCGGCTTGCTAAAGAGGGGGTGAAGACGATTTTTAATTTGGTCGGTCCGCTTTTGAATCCTTGTCGTCCTCAGTGTCAGTTGGTGGGGGTTGCTCAGCGGGAAATGGCGCCGACTTTTGCGGAGATATTACAGCGTTTGGAGCGTGAGTCGGTGTGGGCGGTACATGGGCAGACTGCTGATGGTCGAGGGGTGGATGAGGTGAGTTTGATGGGGCCAACTCGAATCTGTAAGAGTGGAATCTTACAGGGTCATGTGGATGAGGAGGTGAATCCGGCGGATTTTGGTTTGAAGCTTGCGAAGGTGGAGGACTTGGCTGGTGGGGAGGCGAAGGAGAATAGCCAAATCTTACTTGATATTTTAGGAGGAGAGGAGAAGGGGCCTCGACGAGATATGGTTTTGTTGAATGCGGGGGCAGGTTTGGCCTGCGCTGGACTCGCTGATGATTTGGGTGATGGGGTTGAAAAAGCTCGGGATATACTGTCCAGCGGACAGGCGATGGAGCGTTTGAAGGCGATGCGCAATTAGATGAGGGTTTCTTTTCAGGGCAATCGATCTAGGGTGAGATTGGCGTCGTTTT
>CAZUEC010000086.1:3623-7464 GCA_964618865.1 uncultured Roseibacillus sp.
TAGAGGCCGAGGGTTTTTCGCGCGGTTTGGGAGGCGTTTGTGAGTAGGACGGCTAGTTTTTTGATAATGAGGAGAATTGCGTTATGGGGATCGTCTTCTTCTAGAGCTGGGCGAGCGAGCTCAAGTAGTGAGGCGATGACTTCTTTGGGGATGAAGGGTTCGAGGCCGTAACCGATCATGAGGCCGAGGCGTTGGTTTTCAGGATCGAGGGCAAGAAGGATATCTTGATTGGAATCGAGTTGTGAGGTTTGTGGGGAAAGGCCAGCGGTGTTGAAGAGCCAAAAAAGCTGGGTTGAGAGGTCGAATTTGGAGTCGAAGTGGCAAATGGCAATGTTCAGTTTATGCGCTGGAAAGTTTTGTTCTAACCGTTTGAGAGCTGTGGTGAGTGATTTTTTTTGTTTTTCTGAAAGAGTTTGTGTGGAGTCGGTAAGGCCACGGTTGAGGAGAGGGACGGGTCCGAGAAGAGAAATGGCTCCTTCTAGTGAGAGTGCGCAATGAGGGCAGGTGGAGGAATCTTCCTGAATACGATTCTGGCAATGAGGGCAAGTCAGCATCGGGGAGGTTGGAGGTTAGGAAGGATTTTGGGTCTTGAACAGCCCCCATTTGTCGGTGAGGTGAATTTGGGATTGGCAGTAGCGCTGGACTCGGCTGCAATCCTTTGATGGCAAAATTTCAGGATAAAGTAGTTGTGGTGAGTGGTGCGGGACGAGGAATCGGCCTTGAGATGGCTAAATCATTTGCAGCCGAAGGGGCGCGCGTGGCGGTTATTTCTCGCAATGAAAGTAGCTGCGGAGCAGCGGTGAATGCGATTAATGGGGAGTATGCAGAAGCCTCGAGGGCTTATGCCGTCGATGTTGCTGATGGGGCTGCGGTGGATGAGGTGGCTAAGACGATTTTGTCGGATTTTGGTTCGATTGATGTTTTGGTAAATAATGCTGGAATTACTCGCGATGGTCTTCTGATGCGGATGAAAGAGGAGGATTGGGATGCGGTTCTTGATACAAATTTGAAAGGGGCTTTTCATCTGACGAAGGCGTTTCAGCGCCCTCTGATGAAAGCTGAGCATGGGAGGATTATTAATATTAGTTCGGTGATTGGTTTGATCGGAAATGCAGGACAAGCCAATTATGCTGCTAGTAAGGCGGGGTTGATTGGATTTTCGAAATCGATAGCGCGGGAATTGGCGGGTAAAAAAGTCACCTGCAATGTGATTGCCCCTGGTTTTATTGCGACGGATATGACGGATAGTTTGGATGAAAAAATTATTGAGGCGATTCTTGGTAAGATTCCACTTAAAGAATTAGGAAATGTGGGTGATGTGACTGCGTTGGCTCTCTTTTTAGCTAGTTCGGAAGCGCGCTACATAACTGGTCAGGTGGTTGCTACTGATGGAGGGATGACGATGTAATGGACGTTCTCTTGGTCAGGCATGGGAAGGCGCAAAACTATGGGCGTAGTGGTGATGATCACGGACGGCCTTTGACCGAAAAAGGGTGGCAACAGTCACAAGCGGTGGGGAGGCTTTTGCGAAGAATGCGCTTGGTTCCCGATTTGGTGCTGACGAGTCCTCGTAAACGGGCTTATGAAACTGGGAAGGGTTTGATGGCTGAACTGGGTCAAGAGGGAAGCCCGGTCATCGAGGAATGGTTAAATTTTGATCTGAATCCTGTCACGGTTTTGCACGAGCTAGGAGCATTGCCTGAAGAGATTCAGCGAGTGGTGTTAGTGGGGCATGAGCCTACTTTTTCAAGCTTAGTGACGTGGCTGTTAAAAGTCGGTTCGGGTTATATCGAAGTCAAGAAAGCTTCAATCGTGCATTTGCAACTGAGTCCTCCTTCTCAGGAAGGAGCTTTGCTAAAGATGGTGGTGCCAATAAGGGCTTTGTTAGAGGAGTCGTCAGTGTGACGAAGCGTTTGGTTAGACTGGTTGAAAAATTTCACCTCAGCCATTTCGACAATCTCATTTGGGAAACGGTCTGCCGTTCAAATTTTATCTCGGTTCCAATAAAAAAGGTGACCTGATGGTCACCTTTTTTATTCTGGAACTAGTGGGGGCTTGTTTTTGGGGGTTTGTTTTGGGGGCTTGTTTTGGGTGCTTGTTTTTTGGAGTTAGTCTAGAGTGTTGACGCTTCCTCGAATGAAGAGGTCGGAATCAATGGTGACCATTTGTTCTGCGAGGATGAGGGTGTCAAAAATACTCTCAGAAATGAGGCAGAAGGTAACTTGGTCTCCATTGCTATAGTTGATTTGGTCGAGTTCAGAGAAAGCGATATTGAGGTCTTCGCTATCAGTGATTCTGATAGAGCGAGTGAGGGCATCGATACTAGATTTACTAGGATCGCCATCTGGAGCTTCTGCGTTGACCTTAACTCGTAGGATGATTTCGCTACCTGGGTAGGCGTCATCGACAACGATATCGATAGTGTCAGGGAGGGAGGAGACGGTAGGGCTTTCATCAAAGTTGCCTAGCTCACCGGTGGTCAGTGGAAAGATTTTGATTTGAGCATTGGCAATCACTTCTCTTTCAGAAGAATCAGAAATGGTCTTAACTGTGAAATGTTCGACTCCTTTGGCTTCGAAAGGTTCTTTTCCTTCACCGGGAACGATGGCGGTGAACACTTCGGGTTGGGTCTCGGTTTGATTCTTGTTAATAATGGAGTCTGTAACTAAGTTAAATTCTCCGACTGGAAGTTCTGGGACTTCGAGGAAATGAGAAGAGAGGACTTGAGTAAGTTCTTCTGGAATGTTTTCACCTGGGGACTGGAGGCCAAAAATTTCGGTTGTTACCGAGAATGGAATATCGGCTCTGGTGCGGGGAACTCCGGCATGAGAGTCTGCAGCAACAATGGTGATATGGGCTTGTGGTCGACTGCTGCCAACGGTAGCGGTGTCGAGAAGCCATGATTGATTACCGATAGTGTCTGTAGTCCAGAGTTGGAAGAGCGCTCCACCTTTTGGGATACCGAGAGCGGACTGGTCTTCTCCTTCGGGGTCGACGAAGGTGTCTTGAATGACTTCGACAAATTCGCCGTTAGCATTCTGTTGGGTTTGAATTTGGCGGATGAAGTTTACGTAATCATCTTCGGCCTGTCCGGCTAAATAATTTGGAACAATAGCTGTTCCAATTGTTAGTAATGTTATTGCTTTCATTTTCTGGAGGGGATGGTTGTGGTTTTGTTGAATGAATGGTGGGGATGATGTTAGTTTTTAGTTAATGCGATGTTTTCGATTTTGAGAGAGGTTGAAACTGGTTTTTTTTGACGAGTTGCAATTAAGAGGCAGTTACACTTTTGAATACTCTCGTGAAATTTTTCGGGGTTCTCGAGATCTCCTAGAATTTCGGAATTTTTGCATTCGCGAGTTTGTAACCAACCATAGTTCTTACTGAGAAACTTGGGAAAGGGGATGAGCTTGCCTTGTGGTTTGGAAACAATGCGATCTGCGAAACGAGAAGGAACATGAATGACTGCTCCTTTGGGGACGAAAGTCCAATATCCGTTCAGAGCGAGGATCGTTGAGTGACTTAATGGGTCACGAGCTGAGGAGGCAAAAGTGGTTGTTACTTTTTTTGCTTGGGAAGTTTGAGCATCCAAAAGCTGTTGGGATTTTTTGGCGAGAAGTTCTTTGCTAAGCAGGGTTTCTGCCTCGGCGTTTACTGAAGAGCCTAAAAGCGCTAAGAAGAGAATGTAGAGAAGCGATTTCATGATGGTTTGATTTACTGAAGTTGATTTCGTCGTTGGGTTGACGTTATTATTTTTTAAAAATAAAAGAAATAATTTTCTTAAGCTTTATCTTAAATTTTTATAAACACTGTCGTAAGTCGTTTATTTTCAGTCGTTGAA
>CAZUEC010000087.1:0-7410 GCA_964618865.1 uncultured Roseibacillus sp.
AAAGCTCCAGCCTTCCAAGCTGATCATGAGGGTTCGATTCCCTCTACCCGCTTTCTTAGAAACCAAGAAACAGTTCATCCAAGGACAATCTCAAATATGAAAAAAACACTGAAATTCGCATTCGTGTCTGCCTTTTTGGCTGTCACTCCGGCGGTTGTGGCTGCCGATTCGGCTCAGAGCTGCAAAAACATCCAGGCTTCCGTTGAAAAAGCGGTGAAAGCTGATGAAGCGAAGGTTCTCGAAGTTGTAGAAGCGCATGCTTCTGCAAATTTAGGCTGTGCGTGTGAAGTCGTTAAAGCTGCAATCATCTCAACTGAAGCGAATAAAGAGCTTGTGCGACAAATTGTCGAAGTCGCGGTTGTGGCTGCTCCTACTGAGATGAGATTGATTGCCCAGTGTGCCGTTGCTGTTGCTCCTGATTCAGTTAATGAGGTTCAGAAGGTTTTGGCTTCGTTTGATCCGCAAAGTGGTGAGAGTTCCTTTAGTTCAAAAGGTGGCTTAAGTAAGGGTGGTCTTGATAAAGGGCCTCGCATCCCAGCGCCTTCTATTGCGAATCCTCTTGATGGTCCTCTTAATTCTGGGGGTCCTGGTAGTGATCCTTTTTTACCTGAGTTTCCTCCTTTCCAGCCGCCTACAATTACTCCAATTGGAATTACTCCCACTGATGAGCTTGAAGCTGCGGCTGAAGCTGCAGCTGCAGGAAAATCTGACTCGGAAAATTAATCTCTTTATTTAATTAGAATTATGAACTTTTTCACAAAATCAATTTTAGCAGGTCTTCTGCCTTGTGCGACTGTAAGCGCGCAAAGTCTCTACAGCATTGCTCCCAATGATGATGAGGCTGCTGAAAGTTTGCCGCTTACTTATGTTGCCGGTGTTAACTTCGGTTTCGATGATAACCCAACTCCACTCTTCGGTGGTTTGAATAGTAATGATGGTGGTGCGACCTTCTTGAGTGGTTTCGTTCAGGCGAATTGGACAAATGTTACTCCGCAAACTACATGGGATGTTTTTGCTCGTTTAGGGGTTCGTTTTTATCTTGATGGCCTTGAAGGCACTAATGTTGATGACACTGTTTACTCAGCGAGAGCGGGAGTGAACTATACCCATCGCTTTAGTGAAAGGCTCCGTTTCTCGAGTCGCAACTTCTTGGCGTATGAAATTGAGCCAGATTTTGATTTTTCCATTGGTAGTGATATTCGTTCAGGGCAGTACTTCCGTTGGTCGACTGATAACTCGATTGGTTACCGTTGGACAGATCGTCTTGGAACTCAGACTGGAGTTACTTTCAGTGGTATCGTTTTTGAAGATCTAGATGATTCTGATTTCAACACGATTACTCTTCGCCACGACTTCCGTTATCGATTCAGTCCTCAGACTGTAATTACGGGTGGATATCGTTATCGTACTGTTAACAATGATGCAGGTGGAGATACAGGAAGCCATTTCCTTGTTGGAGGTGTTGAACATAGGATTAGCCCAACGAGTGCGATTGTATTACGTGCTGGTGCTCAAATCACGGATCCTGATGGTGGTGGTAGCACAGGTGCTCCTTTCATTGAAGCTGCTTTGCGTTCTCAGTTGACAAGTCAGTTGAATACGAATGTTTTTGCTCGATACTCTAGTGAAGGATTCAATCGAAGCCTGATTGATCTTGCTGGTAATCGATTTAACTTTGAAGACAGCCAGACCTTCCGAGTTGGTGCTCGAGCCACTTATGCATTAAATCCTCGGGTGAGTCTTTTTGGTGGAATCAATGTTATTTTGACCTCCTATGATGACCAGATACTCAACCCAGGAGATGTTCCTGCAACAGGTGATCAAGAGACTATCTTTCATGCAAATGCCGGAGCTAGTTACCAACTCAATGATAATCTTTTCTTAACGAGTTCTTATAACTTTACTAACGCTGATTCTGATTTCAGTGGACGTAGTTTTTCACGTAACCGAGTTCAAGTTGGTATTCAAACAACATTTTAATTGTTAATCGATCTTTTCTGAACAATTTAACCCCCTCGGTGTCACTTACCGTGGGGGTTGATTTTTTTATACCAATCGCCTACAGCTTTTTGAACACTTATTTTAGCCAGCAAATATGAGCCAAAATCCTCAATCTACTAACGAAGCATCTCTCCATGCCATTGACTATTGGCAGGTCCTCCGAAATCGCTACGGAATTATTTTACTTACCTTCTTGTTGGTATTTCTAACTGCTGCAGTGATTACGCGAGTAATGCCGCGAAAGTATGCTAGCACTGTTGTTGTCCAAGTGAATACACCTGGGCTTGGATTTGGAACGAAGCTTGGTGTGTTAGAATCTCGTCAGTTCTTTGCTACCCAGTTTGAAGTGATTAGTGCCGCAAGAACTCTCAAAGTCGTTGCTGAACGTCTGGACCTTAAGAATAAGTGGGCTTTGAACGAAGATTCTGCGATTCAAGCTCTGAAGGAAATGGTAGATACCACGCAGCGTACGGGAACCGATCTTATTGAAATTAGGGTTACCAATATTGAAGCTGATGTGGCGCAAGAAATTGCAGCGGAAGTGGCTTTGGCTTATCAAGAACGAAGAAATCGCGAAGAATTGGTACGAGCCGAGAAGCAACTGGATGCACTTGATTCAGAAATTGAAGCTCAGAAGGATAAAGTCGAAGCAAAACGAAAAGTGCTGGATACAATTGTTCGGATTACGGGGCGACCTTATTTCGAGGGCTCCCGTAACAGTCCTGAAGCAATGGAAACTGAGTTGACGTTACTGGCTGAGAGGAACGCTTTTGATATGAAAAGGAATCGGGATCAGTATAAGATCTATCTCGATAAGTTGGCGACTTTAGATCCAGCACAGGTTTTGCGTTACGCGGCTGAACTTCCTGTCGATAACAACTCGGTTCGAAGCCTACACTCTGAGTTCTTGGCCGCTAGCCGAGAGGCAGAAGCAAGTAAGGCCTCTGGACTTGGTGACCGCCATCCCAATATGTTGGTGATGAAAGAGCGATTGAATGGGCTCCGTACTGACCTAGATGGAGCAGTAGCAAGTCTTCGAGAAAGCTTGGCCACCAATTACGAACTTATTTCTAAGCAACTGGACGTGATGAAAAATACCAGTGCAGAACAAGAAGCCGAGTTGGTTGAATTGGCTACTGAGTTGCACGATTATCGCGAAGCAACCCGTGAGTATGAGTCATCGTTAGCTCTTTTACAGGAATTGAAGCTTACCCATTCTTCAGAACGAGTTGGTCTGCGAGCTCCTCGTGAGCCTATTACGATTCATGATGATGCTAAGGTTGGAGGTAAACCTGTGAGTCCTAAGGTGACTTTGAACCTGGTTTTAGGAGCTGTTGTTGGTCTTATCTTCGGAATCGCAATTGCTTTCTTTCTTGAATATATCGATACCTCAGTGAAAAGCCTTGAGGATGTGGAGCGTTTCTTACAGGTGCCAGTCTTGGCTGTGATTCCAAAGGATGTTGGGGTGTTACACAAACAAAGCGGGATGAGCCCTGATGCAGAGGCTTATCGTATCCTACGAACAAATATTGAGTTCAATCGTAAAAATCCCGAAGACAATTCAATCACGGTCGTTTCAGGCGGCGCTGGCGAAGGAAAGTCAACAACTCTGGTCAATTTGGCGTATGTTTGTGCCCAAGGTGGTTATACCACCCTTATGATCGATGCTGATCTTCGACGCCCTCGATTACACACTTTCTTCGATATTAATAATTCCGTTGGTCTTACCAACTATTTGACTACGGACTTGATGCTGGAGGATGTTATTCTGCAAACTCCGGTCGATAATCTTTACTTTATGCCTTCGGGAGTTCTACCGGCTGATGCTGCGGGTATTCTTAACTCGCGTCGAATGTCTGAATTAGTTCAGGATGTGAAACAACGTTTCGATTTAGTTTTAATTGATTCGCCTCCGATTCTAGGCGTTAGCGACGCATCTGTTTTAGCCAGTGAGGTGGATTTGACTATGATTGTGGTCCAGCATCGCAAGCTACCTCGCAACATGCTCTTGCGAGTTAAGCAAGCTGTCGAGAATGTGGGTGGTCAGGTAATTGGAGTTGTTCTCAATAATGTTGATATTAGAAGTGATAATCAGTATCAATATTACACAAGTTACTACACCTACTACGCTCCTTCTGCAGAGCCTGAAACTCGGAGCAATCGTCCGGTTGTGAAATCTGATAAGAATGCGAAGCCGGCAAAGAGCAACGATGGAGATCTCTATTGATTCGAAACTTAAATTAACCATGAAAATATTATTGACCTTATTTCTCATTTTAGCGGTAGGAGGCACTTCTCTCGTAGCGCAAATTCAAAAGAGTACTAATATCCAGATTACAATCCAAGGGGTTCCTCCTGCCGAAGCGGCTCGGATCAACGCTCCATATCCGGTAGATGCGAATGGAAATATTCGGATGTGGGAGATTGGGACTATTCGGGCTGCAGGACTGAGTCCGACAGCGCTTTCTAAGAAAATTGAAGACGCATACAAACAAGCCCAAATTTATACGACTCCGACCATTCAAATTGAGACGGGAACGAATGATACGATTCAAAAGATGGTGACCGTAACAGGAGCGGTAGGCCGTCCTGGGTCCATTCCTTTTATTCGGGGAATGACCTTAACCTCTGCGTTAGCTACTGCTGGGGGACCAAATACTTTTGGGACCACTAAACGCGTCACAGTATGGAGAGAAGGGAAGAAATATCTTCTAAGTCCTCTTGTTAATGAGAAGCACAAACTTGAACTCGTTTACCCCGACGATGTGATCGAAGTTGATCAAGTGAAACCTTGGGAATCTGGCGGAAAGTAAGCCCGTTCTCTCAATTTTCTCTAAACGAGGGCGGGGAAGAAATTCTCCGCTCTTTTTGTTCTCGTTGCCATTTTTCAAAGGTAAGATTACCCTTTCGGCTAAAGATGAGGTTTTTATATTTCGTAATATTTTCTTTGCTCGCTTCAGCAAGTGCGGAAGAGCCACCGAAATTAGAGAAACTTCGTTCTGATAGCTTTGAAGAGCGGGAGAAAGCTGCCGAGGCCATTATTGATTGGGTTCGAGCCGATCAATCAAAAGATCGGGCGGAATTGTTGTTTCAAAAGTATTTGATGAGTAAAGAGCCAGAAGAATTTCATCGTCTTACGAAGATTCTACTTAAGGTGCACTTTGAACACAAAAAAGACATCATTCCACAGCAGGGGTCTGGCTTTATTGGAATTAATATGGTGCAAAATGGTGTCCCTCCAAATCGTGGGGTTCGCATTAGGTTGGTGCTGCCCGATACCCCTGCGGAAAGAGCGGGACTCAAGCCGGATGATCTCATCTTGGCGATCGACGAAATAGGGATAGCAGGGCCCAATCCTACTGAGCGTCTTCAAGCAATTGTTAGTAATCAAGCACCAGGTTCCAAAATCCTCTTAAGTGTTGAACGGGAAGAGCAAATAATTGAAGTGCCGATTGTTCTCATGAATCATTTGGCGGTTGAGGATAAAGCGGGTCGCGTCGATCTCGGGGCTGTAGAACGCCTTTTGAGAGAGGACTATTTACGCTGGTTGCGAGACCAACGGCTCAAGCATCAACGGAATTGAGCTTACATAAATTGCGAAATTGATTCGACAAGATTAACTTCGTGGAAGATAGTCTTGAGAACCAAGAGTGTCCTTGGAATTGTTACTTTCACGAATCATGAAGATTTCCAGTCCCCTGATGGCGATGTTGGTTTTTGCCAGCTGTTCGCAAGGAATTTTGAGCGGCAAGACAGATTTTAACGACGTTGGCAAAGTCATGGTCCAAATGCTTGAAAATAAGCATTTTGCTGGATTGGAGTTCAACGCAGAAATGACCGATCGTATTCTTGATGACTACCTTCGCGACCTTGATCCTGCGAAGCTTTATTTTACGAAAGAAGACGTAGATGGTTTTTGGACTCGGTTTGGTTCTGAATCAGAGACAAGAATTGACAGGCTATTGACTCAAGAAAGAGCAATGGAGCCAGCGGTAGAAATTTATACGCAATTTGTAGAACGAGTGCGTGAACGGATTAGTTTTGCCCAAGAGCTAGCTGAGAATGGGAAATTTGATTTTAGCGAAGAGAAAGAGATGATGCGTTCTCGACGGGATGCAGATTGGGCGGCAGATAATGTCGCTGCCAAAGAGCTTTGGACTCTCCAAATTTCTGAAGAAATATTGAGTGAAGAAATGCGCCGGGAAACGATTCGAAGAATCGCAGAGGAGCAGGGGAAGGAAGACCCTCTTAAAGACGAGAAAAGTCCACGGCAGGTTGTTAAGCAACGTTACGAGCGTTATTTGAAAGATATCGAAGGAGCTGATGAGGAAGATGTCGCTTCTTACTTTTTGAGTGCAGTTGCACGGGCAAATGGTCCTCATACCGATTACTTGAGTTCTCGTCAGATGGAGCGATTTGAAGCGACTCTTCAAAATCAGTTGATTGGTATCGGAGCTCTTCTCCAACGAGAAGATGATGGGGCGACAAAAATCATTGGCCTCGTTGTTAATGGTCCTGCAGACAAGCAAGGAGAGCTTCAACTCAATGATCGTATTGTTGGAGTCGATTCCCTGAATGATGGGAATCTAACTGATACTCTTTACATGAAAATTGATCATGTGGTGGAGCTTATTCGTGGTCGTCAAAATACGAAGGTTCTTTTGAAAGTCGAGCCTGCCGACGGGGCTCCTGGTGAGATTCGTGAAATTGTAATTACGCGAGACCGAGTGGAGCTTAAGGATGAAGCTGCTGCTGCAGAGGTGATTCAAATGGCACAGCCTGACGGGAGCACGAAGATTATTGGTTGGATTACTCTCCCAAGTTTTTACCTTGATTTTCAAGATGGAGATCCTTCTGTCTACAAGGATGTTCAGCGTTTGGTAACGCGCTTGAAGAAAGAAAAAGTGGATGGAATTGCGCTCGATCTTCGTGGTAATGGAGGAGGAGCTCTCGAGGAAGTTCGGAGAATGACCGGGCTTTTTATCGGGCGTGGTCCTGTTGTTCAGGTTAAGCAAGGGTGGGGAGCTGTTGAGCCAAAAGAGTCGACGATGCGTCGGCCGCTGTATGATGGTCCTCTCGTTGTTGTGACGGATAAGACGAGTGCATCCGCAAGTGAGATCTTGGCAGGAGCCCTTCAGGATTATAATCGTGCGATTGTTGTCGGGGAGTCTTCAACTTATGGAAAAGGGACGGTTCAACAGCCTATGGATATAGGGCGTTATTTTAAGTTTTTCCAAGATGCCACGCGTGCAGGGACTCTCAAAGCTACGGTGCAGAAGTTTTACCGAGTCACCGGCAGTTCGACTCAACTTGAGGGAGTGGTTCCAGATATTATTTTGCCTTCACTCACTGATGCTTTAGAAATTGGAGAAGAGTTTCAAGATCATGCTCTTCCTCATGATATGATTG
>CAZUEC010000088.1:0-7393 GCA_964618865.1 uncultured Roseibacillus sp.
GCCAGCATCACCGCGCAAGCCTACTACGCCCCCACCGTGCAACCTGGCCAAGTCTTCCTCCCCATGCACTACAAGGAGATCAATCGTCTTACCCACGCCTCTTTCGATCCTCACTCCCGCCAGCCCAACTACAAATACTGCGCGGTCACGATTAGCTAATCACACTGCGGAACGCAGGCCCTACAGAGCCCAAGAACACCTATCCATAAGCCACGTAGCTTAGAACTTCTCCAGCTCGTGAGGAAGAACACGAGAGGAACACTTGCGCATCGATTTGAGTTTACTCAATCAGATCAACCACGATCCTCACAAAGCCTCTCTCTTCGTCTTCGATAGGCATTAGCCACATTACGTCTTCAGTCCCATCGATACATGCATTCACCGTCTCGGTCACATTGAGCGAATCACTCACATCCACCCACGGATCAAGCGTGCGCGAAAACTCGATTCGACCACTTACATCAGGCACATTCGTCAATCGCTCAAAATTCACCGAAAAAGCAGTTTCTCCGTTTACCTCAGCGGCATCTGAACAAAGAGTCAACGCACTCCTTGCTTCCTGCGGATCACTACCAGCATAGTATTCCAAGAGATTTGAAAACCCATCGCTATCCGCATCTTCATTCGGTCCATTTTCCAAAGGTTCGCCAGTGCCAAAATTCGCATCCCTCCAAATATCATAATTGATCGCCAAGCTCGGCCCATAGCCTACGTAACTGATGGGGTAATTCTGCGCCTTAAAGACAAACCCACCTGCCGGAAGATCAACCCTCCATACGACCTCACCTGTTGAAGGCTCTACCTCCACCAAACTTGGCCCAAAGGGCAAAGTAATGAGAACATTCCCATTCCTCAAGACCTGTGCTCCCCCCATAATGGCACTGCTAAAAAACGGATTGGCAGGATCAAACTCATAAAGAACTTCCGGCACCTCAGGAGCGAAAGTACTCCCAACTTCCAAAACATAATCGTCATTCTCATCGATCGGTAAATCCAAGACCAATACCTGTGAATCATCATCGTTAACAATTTCGTCAAGTCGTTCATTATTATGTATCGTCGCTTGCCAAGTGCCCTGTGGGCAAAGCACCCATCGCACATCATGTGCTCGCTCTAGAATTCGCGGTTCTGCTGGCCCTCCTCCAAAATCATAGACTTCAGGATTCCCCCATCGATAAAGGAGCTCTCCTCCTCTAGCCCGATTCCCCCCTGACGAAGTAGCAGCCTGCGCGATCGTCGTACTCCGATCAATCACCCAAATCTCATCGATAAAATTCGGGCAAAGAATAATCTCCTCTCGCTCTGGGTTGTAATCGATCCCGGCGATATGAAAGTAATCTCCAGAAAGAATCCTTGCGCTGAAATTAACATCCACTTTTCCAGGATTCGCCGAGACATCACCAAAGTTTGCCGCCGTCTCATCTACATCTTGAATCAAGTGATTCGCGATCGACCACTCCCACACAATCTCTGAAGTTCCGTCCGTAAGGTTAGGTGCAATCTCCATCACGCCGTCCATCCAAACTCCCGCCACCCCACTCACTGGTTGCCACCCTAAGGCCTCCGCTTCCGCTGCTGGGAAAAACTCCCACACCGTCACTAACACATTCCCATTAGAAGCAGGCTTAATATCGTGATGCAGGGTGTATTGCCCTGTCACTTGATGATCGAATTCCCACACCACCTCGCCATCCCAAGTCACAAGCTGCACGGTGCTGAACGACCCCGCCAAAAATCCTGCAGGGACTCCTCCTCCCCTTTGCACACTTCGTAACAACAAACCATCTTCTCGCAAGTAAGCGACAGCAGCATTAGAAGCTAATAAATCATTCGCCCAAGTGTGTAGAACCGTCCCTTCCGAATCCACCAAGACCGTCTCACGACCTGCCCCAGTCTGTTGATAAATCGAATAATAATCAGGATTTGGCAACTGGCCCGCAACCGGAAGGCCAAAGCCAACGACCATGAAAGCAATGATAAATCGCGAAAAACCCAACATCATAACCAAATAGAACAGATTTTCCCATTTAGGCAAGCGCTCACACCCCCGCGAATTCAGCAAAAGCTTCTCTGTAAATTCTCAAACAATCTCAGCTGCGTTCCCCATCAAACTGACGAAAAGATGCTTCTTAAATTGAATTCTCTCCCCCCTTCCAAGTCAGCCGAATCATACGAGATTCCTAGGGCTGAGGTGGAATCTCTTCAACCAAGTATGGGTCGAGACTAAAATCCGAACTAACCAAATCCGCGTTATAGCCCTCAATACCGATGATATTCTTTCCTAAGACAAACTGATCCTTGAAGGCGCTCAAACAAAAATACTCCGTTCCTTTCGCTTCGTGCTTAGACACAATCAACTTGCCGTTTGGACGCTGTCCGATCGAACGCGAAAAAAGCTGCTTTCCATTCAAATGAAGAATAAAGCCATCATCATAATTAATCGCGAGTCCAATACGATCCAGTTGCACCTGATTAGAAATTTCAAATTCACGACGAATGAAAACCCCATCGTAACGATTCTGCATCCCCTCGAGTAAAGTGCGATCATCACCGTCACCATAACCAAAACCCGCCTTCCCCTTCTTCCAACCCTCTTCCACAGAGTCAAAACCCCGTTTCGTCCACATCTCAGTCTCTGGCTTCTCCCCACCAGCTAAATAAAACCAGTCTGCGTTTTTAGGAATCAGATAGCGAACAGATTCAGGAACCTGTTCAAGAACAACTTTTTGCCCCGCTAACCGCGCTTGCCGGGCTTCCTTCTGATTTCTCGTCGAACCAATGACCCCAGCACCAGTGCGTTCTAAAGTTTCAGAATCTGGAGTCCATGGAGACTCAACGACGCGCCTCAAAGGAGCGCCCTTCTTCACAATTTGAAAATGATCTCTTTCCTGGCCAACGAGATCTATCATCGTGGCAGACAAAGTCTCGCCATCGATATCAATAATAGTCGAGCCATGATCGAGAATAAGGCTTCTCATAATAGGCATAATCCCTCTCGAATTCCGAGCAAGAGCACCCCCATGCCCCGTAACCACTGCCACCGTTCCTCGATGAGGAGTGATCACCTCCGGTTTTTTGTAGGGACCATCTCCACTAGGGTTGCCATCACCATCATCTAGAATCACTCCCTTCGCAGTGGTAGGCGTTTGATAAGCCCCATCAATCAACATGGAACGCTCATAAATGTGCGAGTGTCCACTCAAGACCAGATCCACTCCACCCGCTTCTAAAATCGGCATGATGTTCTCCCTCATTTCAATGAGTTCAATCTCAACATCACTATTATGACTTCCTTTCGTATAAGGAGGATGATGCCAGAATCCCAGAATCCATTGTGCCTTTGTTTCCTGAAGATCTTTTTCTAACCAACGGGCCATTTTCCCATCCGAAGAGCGGTCCAAATCGTATGAATTCAAACAGATAAAATGTATCGAACCGTAGTCGAAAGAATAATACGACTCACTTCCAGAAGGAACTCCTCCACACTCCGCTTCCATCGGGTTCACAAAAGCATCAAAAAAAGGCCCCACTCCGCTCGAACCTTTAGATGACTTCCCCTCATGATTTCCCAATGCCCCCCAGCAAACTGTATTTTGAAGAGTCACTTGATAAGGCTCAAAGAATTTCTCTTGAAATTGCACATCGGTTCCTTGCCCATAAGCCATATCACCAACGTGGAGATACAAATCCATCTCCCGATTCTTAGAGTAGCGAAGCATCGCCTCATGAACCATACGCTGGTGAGCCTCGCCAGTGCCCGAATCCCCTACCACCCAAATGCGCGTCGGCTTCTCATTCCCAGTAACAGGAGAAGTTGTAAAATTTAGCAAGGCAGACTCTGAAGTCAGTTGCTCTTCCCCATCAAACAAAGCGTAACGATAACTCGAATCTGGCTCTAGCTCCGACAACTCCACCTCATACTGACGTTGATCAGCAGGAATCGCGCTGAGCGGAAACGAACTAGAAATGGTCCGCACCTTCAGAGAACTGACGCACTTGGCTTCAATCTCTTCATCACCTTTCCAGCATCGCACCTTAGGATCTGAGAGCTTTTGATCCGCACGCCAAACTACCGTCATTCCAGTTGAATGACTCAGTTGCAAATAGGGACCACGAGTAATGGCCCCTTGAGACAGAGATTGCCCTAAAAGAAGAATAAAACAAAAAACACGCATCGTTAAAAAAAATCTGATTAAAAATTGGCTTGAAACGCAAATGAATACGTAAAGGCATCCAAGCGTCCATCTCGAGCAAACAACTCATCGTATGAAACTCCCGCTAGAATCCTAAGATTCTCTTCGTGAATGTAGTAGTTAAGACCACCATAAATACTATGATTGCGACGTCCTCGACCATTGTCATCGTCAACCTCCAGATCATTATGTTGTCCACGAATATAACGACTACGAATTTGTATCCCCTGAGACTCTTCCGATTCAGAAAATTGATACTGCAAAACCAGTTGCAACCGATCTTCTACAAGCCATAACCAAGGCGTAATCACAGCCCCATAAAATGAACCCTGCCGCTCTGGCAACACCACCGTTTCCCCATCACCATTATCCCCGTATATTCCCTCCAACAAGAGCCCCCACCGGTCCGTTTCATAAATAACAGAAAGCGCACTTGCCCAGCTATAACCAAGAGCATCTGAAATTCCATTCTCCGAAATCGATTCCTCTCGATCATTATGAAGGTAGTCGAAAACTAGCTCGAGCTCCTTGGTAGCCTCCCACCTCAGACTACCATAGTAGAAAGAACCTTCGCTCCAGTCATTGAAAACATCATCACTATCTTCCGCGCTAAAGGCTCCAAGCATGAGATTAAAATCTCCTTTTTCCATTTCTAAAACTGCCCCCATAGGACGCCGCGCCTCTCCTCCAAGCATATTGGCCAGACTGGAGCGCTCAATTGTTAAAATCTCCTTAGAAGAAGTATGCCCTTCTTCGGTAATTCGAACTTTCATTCGCCCAATCTTCGCTTTGAACTCATCAAAAAAATCAAGATCAAACGCATCGGCAATATCAAACTCAAGCGAGACCTCATCATATGTAGTCTCCCCGAAATTTAATTCTCCATCAATATTTCGCCGGAAACGAGTATCATCAACAAGGTTCAGATTTACCTCGGCGGTAAAATACTTCAACAATTCAGTCTTTGTCTCGATTCGAAAACGTCGGAACTCATCATAGCTATCACTAAAATCAAGCCCGTTAACATCGTTCCCTTCAACTTGAGCAAATTGATAATGAAGGCGACCCCCGACTTCAAAAGATTGAATCCAAGGGTTCTTTTTATTTTTGTAAAGACGACCCGGCTTTTTCCCAAACCACCTACTCCAGTCCCCCTGATTCTCACCCTTCTTTGACTCTTTTTTCAGAACCTCCTTATCAAGGGCAATCTCTCCAGCGACGACCAGATCGAGCGACATCACCGTGAAAGCGAGTATCGAATACTGGAAAGAAACCCTCATTCTAGAAACTCATCTTAGGAATCAAATTCTTTTCCAGTAGGCGTAAGAACCACACGATTATTTCCCGTAACCTGATGAAGAGCTTCTAGAAAATGAGGCATACTAGCCCCCAATTTTAACTGCAATCCATATCGCAGCTCAGTCATCATCCCTGCCTGCGCAGAAGTCACATTCACAAGACCAAACTGATCAGCATACTCTGTAAAAAGAGGATTCAACAACTCTTCAAAATTCATATCGCTGTTCATTCGGATCGTAAGCATGTGCGACGCTCTTTTAGGAGCAAAGGCATCAGTCTTCGCAAGGAGCACGATTGTGGCTCCTACAATCACCGTAATAATGATCGCCATCATATGATTTCCTGCCCCCACAACCATTCCGATTGCCATCGCAAAGAACACAAAAGCAAGATCCCGAGACTGTGATAAAGTTCGCCGAAAACGAATCACCGAAAAAGCAGCAAACATCCCGAATGCGATAGCCCCATTCCCTGCAACAACCATGATCAACACCGTGGTAACAACTCCAATAATAATCAGAGTTTGCACATAATCCTGAGAGTAACGAGTTCCTCGATAAGTTTTACGATAGATCACTGCAATGAGAAAATTCAGCACCAAACTAGTCACCATTGCGACAATGACTTCAACCGCACTATGACTGGTTGCCGCAGGGTTATCGTTAAAATTAAAAATGTTTTCGAGATTCATTAAAAGTTACTAGTTGTTAAACACAAAGCTTGGTGTTCTCTCCAGAATTGAAATTCTGTCAAGGTTTAAAAAACTGTCGCTCGCTAAAAATAAGTTAATTAGAAAGAAACCATTTCTCCACTTTCTAACAATTTCTATCCATTCCTCCGTGATAAGTATTTGAAATATTCTTCAAGCAAGACATCACCCCGCGCTCAACTCCACATTCCTATCCTGACTCTTCGAGTGCTTAAATTCATACAACTCAAGAGCTGTGGCATATTTGCTATACCCCCTTGGAACAAGCTGGTGCTGTCCAAGTAATTTTCGAAACCAGTAAGGAACAGGACCAATCGTTTTCACCTCCATAATTGAGGCTCCTGTTTCTAACAAAGGCAGTTCAAAATTAGGATCACCGGGAGTCAACGGCACACACTCAAAGCGACACAACAACTCGGTATCAAAGGTGATTCGAATCTTTCCTTCCGTCCCACTATCGTATGCATAACGATGATAACGGATCTGCACAACGGGGCGGCATTCTCCATCTTTCACAATGCCCTCGATTTCCTGAACGACACGTTGATCAGCCACTTCAGAATATTCGCTTTGAATTGGTGTTTTTCCTGATGAAAATTCCGCAACTTCATCCAAACCTACCAACACTCGCCGCTTAACCGTTGTCCCATTTAACTTGTGTTTTACCTCAATAAACGCAGTAGATGGAATACACCCATCCTCCTCCCCATACACTCGCGTCCGCACCCTGCGTCGATTAGGCACTCCGAATTGTTTTTGCCAATAGCTCGCCCGCTCATCAGTATCGTAGTATTCCGAAAGAACTGGATATCCTTTGTGAAAATCTCGATCAGCAGCAAGATGTTGACTCACTTCCTCTCGCATGAGTTCTCCAATCCTCGGCGAAAGGACAAACTTGTATTCTTTTCGATTTTGATTGGCATCCATAAGATCATTTTAGAAACGAAATGCCAAAGTCATGCTAAAAAGCTCAGATTTGGTTTCACATCTTCATTTTCAGAATAACTCCCTTCCCTGCATAAAAGAGCATCAATCTTTCCTAATCAGAATTAATTCCTTCCTCACGGCCTTTTATCATAAAGCGATGGCAGGACGCGAACTTTCAATGAATTTTTTTCTGCTAGTCGCTTTGTAATGCCACCCATTAGACCGTTTTCCAAAAGTTCGTTCGTTTATCGCCGAGAGAGAATTT
>CAZUEC010000089.1:0-7385 GCA_964618865.1 uncultured Roseibacillus sp.
ACCTTAAAAAAACTCGATAGACGAATAGACTTTTGAAAAATGGTCTAAACACAACCACCCAACAATCTCCTTCTCATTAAAGAGACAATGACTTGCACCCCGAAATTCTTTCCGCCAAAGTCACCCCCATGGTATCTGGCTTAGCATACAGCAGCCGCGCACGAGAAGCATTTGATGACAAAACCCTTTTAGAGCTTTCTAACTTCGCAGCGGCCAAGAACCAAAGCCTCGGCATAACCGGCTACCTCTACTACCGAAACGAATTTTTCATGCAATACTTGGAAGGGCCTCAGAAAACAGTAGAGAACCTAATGGCCAAGATCACAACCGACCCTAGGCACCAAATCCTCTCCACCATCTCGCTGCCCTCCTATTCTGAGCGAATTTTCCCTCACTGGTATATGCGCTTTCTAGCAGAAATTCCTCCCACAATCCAGCTCCCCACTCTAGAAGATGAGCTTCGATTCATTATCGACACCACCTCTCAGGAACAATACGAAAGAGACGAAGTCGCCGACGCCATTCTTCATGTTACCCAACGTATCGCTACCCTAGATTGGTAACTCCACTCATTGAGTTCCTCCCATGCCTTCCCTCAGAAAAACAGCCACTCTCGTAGCCACTCGATTGCACGAAGCTGGCCACCAAGCATTCTTTGCAGGAGGCTGTGTTCGTGATCAATTACTCAAGATTCGACCAAAAGACTTCGACATCGCAACCTCTGCAACACCAGATGAAGTCCAAGCTCTTTTTGACAACACCAACTCCATAGGAGCTCATTTCGGAGTCATCCTCATCAAAGAAGCCGGTCATCATCTCGAAATTGCAACCTTTCGTCACGACGGCTCCTACCAAGATAGCCGTAGGCCAAACTCAGTTACCTTCACCAACGCCAAAGAAGACGCCAAACGCCGAGACTTCACCATCAATGGCCTCTTTCAAGAAACAGATTCAGGCGAAATCATAGACTACGTCGATGGCCTAGTTGATATCGAAAACAAAATTCTCCGCGCAATTGGAAATCCTTCCACCCGCTTTCAAGAAGATGCCCTACGCCTTCTCCGAGCAGTCAGATTCGCAGTAAAAACTGGCTTTCAAATCGAACCCGAAACTTGGCAAGCCATCCAAGAAAACGCTCACCTCTTAGAAAAAATCTCCCTCGAACGAATTCGCGACGAACTCTCCCTCATTCTTACCCACCCTCAACGAGCTCACGGCCTTCAACTCCTACTCGACTCAGGCTTATTAGCCGTCTTTCTTCCCGAAGCCGTCGCTCTCGTAGGCTGCGAACAACCCCCTCAATGGCATCCCGAAGGAGACGTCTTCACTCACACCAAAATCGCCCTCCAACTCTTAGAAGACAAAGCCCCATTAGAACTCTCACTCGCAGTTCTACTCCACGATATCGGTAAACCTCCTACCTATTCTTGGGATGAAAAAGACCAACGCATCCGATTCTCTGGTCACGATGCCATTGGAGCAGAAATGGCAGAACAAATTCTCCGCCGTCTTCGCTACTCGAATGAAACCATTGCCAATGTCAAAGAAATGGTCGCTCGCCACATGCAATTCATGAATGTGCAAGACATGCGCACCGCCAAAGTAAAGCGCTTCATGGCACGTCCCACCTTTCCCCTCGAAATGGAACTCCATCGAGTCGATTGCGCCTCCTCCAACGGATTTACCGACAACTACGACTTCCTCAAAGCTAAAGAAGAAGAGTTCGCAAACGAACCCATCATCCCTCCCCCCTTACTCAAAGGAAGCGACCTCATCGAACTTGGATTAACCCCCGGACCACAATTTCAAAAAATCTTAAGCGCCATCCAAACTCTTCAACTCGAAGGCGAATTAGAGAGCAAAGAAAAAGCCATCGGAGTAGCAAAAAAAATCATCTCCGATATTCAATAAATTCGAAAGCCGCCTCTCTTCGTCTTAACTCTGCTCACACCTTTCCAGCAGATAAGAAAAAATATCCGAAGCTTCCCTAACTTGAGCACAACCTCTTCCAATCACCACAGGTTGCTCCATAGTTTTCACTTTATCTCGACCATGAGAACCTTTCACTAAACCCGCATCCAAAGGAATCACATCGAGCAATCCACGCATCCCCAACTTCTTCTTAGCAAGAAAAGCAGCAACCTTGAGCATCGGGAATTTCAACTCAGGATCGATAAAAAGCTCCACAGGATCGTAACCAGGTTTCCGATGAATATCGATAGTGCGAGCAAAGTCAGGCGCTTGCACATCGTCCAACCAATAATAATAACTAAACCAACAATCAGAGTCCGCAACAGCAACCAAATCACCACCTCGGTCTCCACCCACCCCCTGCCACCCCTCTCGAACCTCTTCCACCCCTTCTGTTTCTTTGAGTAATTTACGCACCTCACCCTCTAGGCTAGCATCGTTCAGATAAACGTGAGCAACCTGATGATCTGCAACCGCAAAAACTCGACTAGCTCCACAATCCAACTGCTCCAACCCCAGCTCATCTTTAATCGCAATCCAACCCTTTTTCCGAAATAGCCGATTCAGATGAACCACTCGATTCACTTGAGAAATCCCATATTCAGAAAGCACCACCACTTCGACTTCTCGTTTTTCTAGAAAAGGAATCAAATCCGCCAACAAGTCATCGATCTCAGCACAAGCCACCCTCGCCTCTTCACTATCTGGTCCCTCTTTTTGGAGCGCATAGTCTAAGTGAGGCAAATACACCAAATTCAAATCCGGCCCCTCCCGCTCCTCAATCCATTTTGCCGAATTCGCAATCCATCGCGAAGAAGCAATGCCAGCTTTCGGCCCCCAAAAGGAAGGAAAAGGAAAGTCTCCTAACTTCTTCTTCACCTCATCACGAAGGATCAACGGATGCGCATAAACATCAAAAACCTTGCGTCCATCAGCAGGATACATCGGACGAGGAGTCATCGAATAATCCGCACTCGCATACATATTATACCACCAGAACCACTTAGAGCATCTAAATCCTGATTGAGTATCACGCAAACGCTCCCAAAGCTTCTCTCCTTTAACGAGATGATTACTTTGTTTCCAAAATTTCACCTCTGCCGCCTCTCGGTCATACCACCCATTGCCCACTATACCATGCTCATCCACCGTAGCTCCCGTAAGATAAGACGACTGAGCAGTACAGGTAACTGCAGGAAAAACCGGTTGAAATGATTGACGGTCTCGCTTCTCAGCCCACTTTTTCAAAAAAGGCATCGCCTGCAACTCACGCTCACAGAGCCCGACCACATTGAGCACGGCTAGCCGTCGTTTCATAATTCTTCAAGCCAAACTACAGGCTCGTCCCTGCAGCTCTTGGATACAATGTTCAAGAGTCTCCTCGCTCATCTCATTGACCTCGACTCCCTCACCTAGTTTACGAAGCAATAAAATAGTCAACTGCCCTCCCAAGTGTTCACGGAAATCTTCCAAACCTTGAAAAACCTCCCGCTTCCCAGTCGCTAGTCGTTTCTCGAAATGCTCACTCCACAACGGCAAGCCCATGCGTTCCAATAAATTTAAAATCCGCTCCCCCTCTTTCTCCGCCAAAAAACCAATTTTTACCGAGTAGAGACAATCCAAAGCCAAACCCACCGAAACCGCCCGCGCATGGCTCAAAGTAAAATCACTAATTTGCTCAAGCTTATGAGCAGCCCAATGCCCAAAATCAAGAGGACGGCTACTTCCAGCTTCAAAAGGATCTCCTCCCTCCGCAATATGACGAGCATGGAGAACCGCCGAACGCTCTACCGCCTGCTCCAAAACCCCTTCTTCAAGCGCCACCAAATGAGACAAATTTTCCTCGATCCAATCAAAGAACCCCTCCTCCTTCACCAAGGCCACCTTGACCGCCTCCACTAATCCATCGAGCCGAATATCTGCTGGCTGAGTATGTAAAAAATCAAAATCATTAATCACCGCATAAGGCACCGCAAACGCCCCCATAAAATTCTTCTTCCCGTATTTATTAATACCCGACTTCACACCCACCCCACTATCGGCCTGAGAAAGCGTCGTCGTCGGAAAGCGCACCAACCGCACCCCACGGTGCACCGTCGCCGCCGCAAAACCAATCACATCCAAGAAAGCTCCTCCCCCAATCGCCAACACATAAGAATGCCGATCAATCTTCGCAGAAGCAATCGTATCGCAAGCCTCCTGATAAACCCTCTCGTCCAACTTACAAATCTCCCCCCCAGGCAAATGAAAAACACCACACTCTTCAAATTGGGAAAGCCCCCTCAGCCTCTGAGTCACCTTACTTTCCAAATTAGGAAAAATCGGCTCAAGATTGTCTTCAATAAAAACACAAACTCGACTCACCCGCCCCGAAGAATCCTCCAAAGCTTCTCCCAGAACATCATTCCCTCCCCCAAATACATCGCGCTCAAACAACACTCGATGCTGGAAAGTCAGCGGAATCTCGAAATCATACCTCATTACGAACGTTCTATCTTAGCCCTTCCTACGCTGGCTGGCCAACGAATCTTCAGACGAATTCATGAAAAAATGTTCCAAATCCTCCCAAAAGCAAACCGAAGCTAAGGAGCAGGTACAGGTGTAGCAGCCGGAGGTGTAGTAGGAAGCGGAACTGAACTCGCATTATTAGTACTCGCTCCCCAAAAAACAAGAATCATGAAAACGATGTAAGCGATACTAAAAATCGTCATCAAATATCCCAGAATCAAACCCGCGATCGCCATGCCTTCTCCACTTTGAGGAACTGGCGACTCTCGAAACTGCTTCCGAGAGATATGACCACAAATAATCGCCGGAATCCCCGTCAAAGCCCCTAAACAGAGAACAATACTCGTAATCCCGAGAATCATGCTCACCAATGCCATCGTATTCTGCTGCACCGGAGCCACCAACTGAGGAGCCACTTTCGGTTGCGGAGTCGCATCACTCGCCGCAACACTTGCCTGCGGAGTCGGAGAACTTGACTGGGCCTCAGAAGCCATCGGAGCCGCCGTCTCACCTGACGAAGGAACCGGTTCCCTCAACTCCAGAACCTGCCCCAACGCTAACCATTGAGCCATTCCCTCTTTCCAAACTAACGTCTCATTTGAAAGCTCTCCCGCCCGAAGCCGAGAGCGTAAATCATCCGCCTCAACCGGTCCATGCTGTTCCCCATCCTTTGCGTAAAACCACATGCGAATGATGTGACAAAAATATCTGATTTAAGCGAGCCTCGAACGTGTGCACTCATAAATTACCCACATCGCCGCAGAAAACTCTCCATTCTCAAGACGTTGTCGAATTTGCGCCGTCTCTTCTAGCCCTAGCTGAAGCCCCCTTTTCTCAAAATGACACATAAGAAAAACAACATCCTCACCACTCATTCCCCCAAATCAACAACAGATACTAGCCCCATCTCCACCCTGACCACCTCTCAGAAAATCAGCTTTCAGCGGAAAACGATTCTCAAAAACCATCGCCTCAGTCATCCTGTCGCGTAGACTGAACTTATGCTCGAACTCTCAAACCTTTCCTTTCACATCCCAAAAGACGGCGAGCAATTTCCCCTTCTAGACCAAGTTTCTCTCAAAATTCCCACCGGACATTTTATGGCAATCGTCGGTCCTTCCGGTTGTGGAAAAACAACTCTCCTCAAAACAATCGCCGGAATCAACCCCGAGTCTAACGGAACCCTAATCTATCAAGGCCGAGATCTCGTGGAAGAAGAAGACTTTGAACCACACGAAATTGGCTACGTCCCTCAGTTCTCCGTTGCCTATGACGAACTCACAGTCGACGAATCTGTCGAATCCTCTGCCAACCTACGCATCAAATCGCAATCAAACAGCGAACTCGACGAAAGGTTAGATAGAATTTTAACTGAAACAGGCTTAACCGAAATCGCCGACCGCCCAGTCAAAGTCTTATCCGGAGGACAAAAACGACGCTTGGGACTCGCCATGGAACTAGTCTCCTCTCCCAAACTCCTTCTTTGCGACGAGGTCACTTCTGGACTCGATCCACGCTCCGAACGAGAAATCGTTCGCTTACTTCATAAACTCTCCCGCAAAGAAGAACGAATCGTAATCTCAGTCACTCATTCTCTCGCACATTTAGAACTCTACGACTCCATCCTCGTCTTACACGAAGGCAAAGTCGCCTACCACGGCAATCCATCAGGCCTTCCTCATTACTTTTCAGTAGAAGACACCGAAGAAATTTACCCCACCCTTTCACGACAAACTTCCCACAAATGGAACACCTCTTGGAACAAATATCGTGAACAATACGAAAGTAAATTACTCGCCTCCTCCCACTCTTCGCAACCATCTCCACCCGAAAACCAAACCGAAGAAATCGAAGAAACCGACAACTCAGATCCTTCAAAAATAAAAACTCCCGGTTTCTTTTCTCAAACCGCCACTCTCTTTTCCCGTCGCACTCGGCTCCTTCTTCGCGACCGTGGTCAGATCATTCTCCAGCTAGCCCTTATCCTTGGCTTTCCTCTTCTCGTCTCCCTCTTCTCATCCCGAGCAAACGAACAATCACAACGACTCTCCGACAGCATAGAAGAAAACAAAATTGTAGAGCTCATTAATCAAGCCGAAGTTCAACAATCACGACTCAAAGTAGGATCTGCCAATTCAGGAATCATCATGTTTCAAATCGTTCTCCTCTGCTTAATGGGTTCAAACAACGCAGCACGAGAGATTGCGGCAGAACGTAATATCTTTGAAAAAGAAAAATTCGGAGGAGTCTCTCCAAGCTCCTACCTAAGTTCTAAACTATTATTTCTCAGCCTACTCGTCCTTATCCAATCACTCTGGATGGGATTCTTCGTCGAACTCTTCTGGGAATTCAAAGGAAACTTCGGCAGCCATCTCCTCTTCCTTGTCCTTGTCAATGCCGCCATGACCTCAATCTGTCTCGGCATATCCTCCCTCGCCAAAAACGCCGAACAAGCCTCCCTCCTTTCCATCTATCTCGTAGGCTTTCAACTCCCTCTCTCCGGAGCAGTCCTCGCTTTACCAGAAGCACTGGAACCGATCACCCGCCCCTTCATTGCCGCTTACTGGGCTTGGTCAGGAGCAGTTGACTCCCTCGATAGAGATAAATTTAGCGCAATCAAAGAAGTCACCGAAACCACCCTTTCAACCACCAACAACTGCCTCTACCTTCTCATTACTCACCTTATCATTGGACTGGTCGCCGCCTTTATTGGCCTACAAAAACCTCGTTGGGATTAGACCACGCTCACACACCTGATTAACAGACTACTGCTTTTGGCAATTTAGCGATCCATCTTTGCAGCGTGAATTTGAGGCAAAACCCATAAAACTCTTGAACTCACCGCCAACGGCTAGACCGTTTTCCAAAAGTTCGTTCGTTTATCGCCGAGAGAGAATTTGACGATT
>CAZUEC010000090.1:0-7382 GCA_964618865.1 uncultured Roseibacillus sp.
GGCCCCGCGAAGCCCTCCTGTGGCGATAATGACGTGGGCTCCTTGAAGGGTGGTGTCGTTTGCAAGTTGTATGGTATACCCGCCGGTAGCAAGAGCTTGGAGGGAGGTGACTTTGCTGCGAGTTCTGATTTCGATCTGATTTTTCTGAGCGGTTTTGGTGAGACAGTTTACAATGGTTTCAGAAGTGTTAGAAGTGGGGAACATTCGTCCGTCAGGTTCAGTTTTGAGGTCTACGCCATGTTCTTGGAACCAGGTGATGGTGTCGGCGGCATGGAAGCGGGAGAAGGGTCCACGTAGGCTGCGGTGTCCGCGAGGGTAGTTTTTAATGAGTTCGCTGGGTTCGAGGCAATGATGGGTGACGTTGCAGCGGCCTCCGCCTGAGATGCGTACTTTGCTGAGAACTTCTTTTGATTTTTCAAGAATGAGAATTCGATCAAGGCCGTTTTCGGCGGCGGCAATGGCTCCAAAGAAACCGGCAGCTCCTCCTCCAATAACAATGAGTTGATAGTGGTCTTCTGCCATTTTCTCTTATACGGTGGGGGTGATATGGAGCTTCAGGACGCAATCGAGTTTTGTCTTTTGTTGCCGGAGGTGAAGGAGGAGACTCCTTTTGGACCTGAGGTTTTGGTTTATAAGGTGGCGGGAAAAATGTTTGCGACGGCGAGGGTAAAGGATGAGATCGGGGACATGAATTTGAAGTGTAATCCGGAGCGAGCGATTGAGTTGCGTGATGAATGGGAGGCGATTGAGCCAGGTTACCATATGAATAAAAAACATTGGAATACGCTGGTGTTTGAGGGGAGTCTTTCTCGGGATTTGGGGCGTGAGTTGATTCTTCATTCCTATGATTTGGTGGTGCAGGGGATGTCTCAGAAGTTACGCGAGAAGATACCTAAACGTTAGTCGAGGAATTTTCCGGGATTGAGGGTGGCGTTGGGATCGAGCGCAGTTTTGATGGCTTGGTGAAGGGTGAAGTTCTCAGGTCCAACAGCTTGTTCAAACCAGCGTTTTTTAGCGAGTCCGACTCCATGTTCACCAGTGATGGCGCCTTGATTAGTTAGGATCCAGTGAAAGAGTTGATCGAGTGCTTTGTCGGCGGGTTTTTTCTTTTCGGGGTGATCGTAGTCTTCGACCATGAGGTTGACGTGGATGTTGCCGTCTCCGGCATGTCCAAAACAGGCTACGGGGATTTTTGTTTGAGTGGCGAGTTCTTGTGCGAATTCGACGAGTTCGACTAACTTGGAGCGAGGAACGACGATGTCTTCGTTGAGTTTGGTTAGGCCAGTAGCTCGGAGGGAGTAAGAGAATTCGCGACGGAGTTGCCAAACTTTTTCGCAGGCAGAGTTATCGCGATGGCTTTCGATGGAGAGGGCGCCGGCTTTGCTTAGTAAGGATTCGATTTCGGGTAGTTCTGTTTCGACGGCAGATGTTCGGCCGTCAATTTCGACGATGAGGTGGGCTTCTCCATCGGGAAGGGCTTCAGAGCCGAGGTGATCGCGGGCTGCTTTTAAGGTGAAAGCGTCTGTGATCTCAAGGGCGGAAGGAAGGTGGCCGGAGTTGAGGATGGTTTGTACGGCGGCGGCGGCTTCTGGAAATAGGGGGAAGGTTGCGGTGAGCATTGCTCGGCGTTGAGGATGGGGAATGATGCGGAGGGTGGCTTCGGTGACGATTCCTAACAATCCTTCAGATCCAACAAAGAGTTCGGTGAGGGAGAAGCCGGTTTTGTTTTTATGGCAGCGGCCGCCGACTCGGGTGATCGTTCCATCTGCGAGGACCACTTCCAGTCCCATTACGTAGTTCTTGGTGACGCCGTATTTGAGGCAGCGGGGGCCTCCTGCATTGGTGGCAATGTTGCCGCCAAGAGAGCATTCTTTGAGGGAGGCGGGATCTGGTGGGTAGTACCAGCCTATGGCGGCGGCGGCGTCTTGGAGGGTTTTGGTGATGACGCCTGGTTGTACGACGGCGAGTCCGTCGGCGGGTGAGAGTTCGAGAATTTGATGCATGCGGGCGACTGAGAGGACGATGCCACCTTGGACAGGAACGGCTCCACCAACGTATCCAATGCCTGCTCCTCGGGTGGTGACGGGGATTTTGTTTTTATGAGCGAAGGCGAGGGTTTTGGAAACGTCTTCGGTATTTTCTGCAAAGACGACAATTTCTGGAGGAGCGGCGAAGTTCCACTTGTCGATGGCGTGGGAGGCGAGGTCGTCTTTGTGGGATGAGACTTTATCAGGACCAAGAAGGGTCACGAGCTCGGGAAGCATGGGTTGAGTCTATAAGCAAGGAGTCACCGGAGCAATGCGCCTCTTTACGTCATTAGAAATGAAGGTGAGAAAGATGGCTTTGGGAGGGGGAGGTTTTAGAGGTTGGTTTTGAGGTTGAGGCCAAAGGTGTCGATGAGTTGGCGGGCTTTGTCGAAGTCGCGTGCAATTTCTTGGGGTGAGTGGGCGTCTGAATTGAGGTAGACGGGAATTTGTGCTTCGGCGGCTAGTTTTAAAAAGCCGGGGGCGGGATATTGTTGAGCACAGGGTTTGTGCCAACCGGCGGTGTTGATTTCGAAGGCTTTTCCAGTTTCGGAGAGGGCTGCGATGGTGGGTTCGTAGTAGCGGCGAAGGTCGCCTTGGGGGGCAAAGGCAAATTTTTTGATAAGGTCTGGGTGACCGTGGATTTCAAAAAGGTCGGCGGTGATCATTTCTGTATAAGTGTCCCAATAGAGGGTCCAGAGTTCTTCGAGTTCGCCGGAGGAGAGTCTTTGCCATTGGGAGAGGTGTGCGGGGTTGTCAAAATCCCAGTATTGGTCTGATTTGATGGGAAGGTAGTGTACGGAGCCGATGAGGTAGTCCCAGTCATGGAGGCTTCGCAGGGTGGCAATGTGTTTTTTGCAACGAGAGAGCCAATCGCACTCTAATCCAGAACGCACGATGAGGTGGTTTCCGGCATGTTGTTTGGCTTCGGCGATCCAGTCTAGATACGCTGGGATGTCGCTCATTGTCATGCGCCAATCGTCGAAAGGTTCGGGAACTTGTGGGGCATGATCGGATATTCCGTATTCCTTGAGTTGAGCTTCTTTGGCTACTTTTACGAATTGTTCAGGGGTGCCTTCGGCGTGATGACAAAGTGGGGTGTGGGTGTGGTAGTCGGTGCTCACGGACTTCTAGGCTAATCATTTTGGCTACTAAGCTCCAGAATCTTCGAATCATACTCTTTGCGATTGTGGGAAGGGAGAGTCGAGCTTAGGGTGTTGGGAGGACCGAGTTAGTCTCGGAAATTGGCTGAATATGAGTGAAATCGCAAGTGGGTGGGCCGAACCGGATGTGTTTACGGGGCCTTTATTTGAAACTTTGAAGAGGCATCCTAAGCGGATTGTTTTTTCGGAGGGGGAAGACAGGAGGGTGGTTCAGGTGGCTGCCGAAATGGTCAAGCTTGAAATTGGGTTGCCGATTTTGTTGGGAAATCGTGAAAAAATCTTAGGATTAGCTCAGGAGATTGGAGCCAAAATGGATTTCGTGAATGTGATGGATCCTAGTGTTGCTGATGATTTGGACCTTTTCACGGATCGTTTGGTGCGGATCGAGAAGCTGAAGGGGGTGAATCTCGCTAATCCACGGGAGACGGTTTGCCGAGGTCAGTTTTTTGCGGCGATGATGATTCAATATGGTCAGGCTGATGCGATGGTGGGGGGGAATCAGCTTTTGCCAGCTTCTATTCACCGCGCTCTGATTCAGTTAGTTAAGCCGATGCCGGGTATTGAGCATCCGTTTACTGCGGCGGTCATGGTTTCGGAGAATTTGGCGCATTTCGGCCCTAACGGGATTTTGTATCTGGCAGATTGTGGGATTACAGATAATCCCACTGTTTTAGAATTAAGCCAAATCGCGGTTGAGGCTGGTCGATTGGCTAATCATTATGCGGGTCGTCGGGTTCGAGTGGCGATGTTGAGTCATTCGAGTTTGAATTCGGGAGCGGGTGATTCTGCGATGCGAGTGAGAGCGGCTACTGAGGCGGCTCGCGTTCGTGCTACTCAGAAGCGTTACGATATCGAAGTGGATGGTGAACTCCAAGCTGACGTGGCGCTCGATCCCGAGGCTGCGGAGGTGGAGATTCCTCAGATGGAGCACCGGCCTGCGGCGGATGTTTTGGTTTTTCCGAATTTGGATGCTGCGAATATTTCGATGAAGTTACTGCGCCATGTGGGAGGGGCGACCAAATATGGACAGTTAATGTTAGGGCTTAGCCGACCTGCTGCGCAGGTTGCTCGAACGGCAACCCCTCGGGCTTTATTAGGAACGGCTGCAGCGGTAGGTGCGGAGGCTATTAAGTATCACGAGATGTTTCCGGCGGGTTAGAGGCTTTGCTTGAGCCATTCTCGGAGGTCGGCAAAGACTTGTTCTTTGCAGGTGTCGGCAAATGGTTCATGCCTAGCTTTGGGATAGAGAATTAATTTGAGGTCTTTGCGCTGAAGTCTTGCTACGAGTTCTTCACAGAATTGAGAGGGGCAGACGGGATCATTCTTTCCTTGAGTCATGAGAATTGGGAAAGAGCTTGGGAGGCGTTCGGGCTGAGTCCGGACGACTTCTGCCATTTCGAGGATAAGCCTGACCCAAGAAAAAGAAATGCGACGATGAAATTGGGAAAGGTGTTCAGCTTGGGTGGAGTCAGTGCTTTGTCGGCACATTTCGGTCTTCACTTCTGTGGAGACTGTTAGAGTTGGAAAGAGGTGGGAGAGGTAGCGAAGAAGGTGGAGTTTCCAGTTTGATTTTGTTGCTTCTGGTTTTAGCAGGGGGGAGCTGATCCAGCAAAAATCAGGTGGTTTGTGAAATTCTCCCAATAAAAAGAGGGCGAGCAGGCCGCCCATTGAATGGCCTCCGAATCCAATTGGTTTGTTTGGAGCCAATGCTTTTGCTTCCTTTATTCCTTGTTCTGAAATTTTCTTTACGATCTCCCAAGAAGGGACGTGTCCTCGTTTTCCATGAGAGAGGCCATGGCCTGGAAGATCGCAGATGGTGAAGGCGATTCCTTCTTTGAGAAAAACGTCTGCGATTTCTGAATAGCGTTGCCCGTAGTCACCTAGACCATGAAGAAAGAAAAAGGCGCCTTTGCATTCGGTGTCTACTGGATGCCAGCGATGCCACATGAGTTTGTGGCCTGCGATTTCCTGTTCCTCAGACGACGGCGAGATCAAATTCATCGAGGCTTAAGCTGAGCTCTTTTATCAAAAGGAGATCCTCGTCAGAATTGCTTTTGGTGTAGGCATGGGCCAAATTGGAGAGGACACGGCGTAACATGTCGATTTGACGGGCAGGGGAAGAGAGGGCTTCTCGGCTGGTAGTGGAGATGCCGGGGTTGTTGGCGATGATTTGTTTGACTGCTAGGGTGCGGGCTTTGTTGTATGGGTCGATAACCAAGGGGCCTGAGGAGGTGTCAGTCCAGCAGAGAAAATGGCCGGGGTAATTGCATCCGTAGATGGGGATTTTCCGCCGTTGGGCGATCAAAGTGAGAATGAGAGAGAGGGAAAGTGGGTTTCCGGTTCCGCATTCGATGGCGTAGGCTAAATCGGAATTACGGGGGTTATAGTAGTCTGTTCTATTGGCGGTTAGTCGTTCTCCTTCGAAGAGCCAGCTTGCGAGGGGGATGGGGTCGTCGAGGCCGAGTTCTGCTGATTCATCCGCTAAGTCGTCTAATAGGTCGGACATGGAAGGGCGTAGTGAGACGCCATCGTGTAGGAAGTCGGAAATCATGCGAAGAAAGGCTTCGAAGAGATCCCAATCTCCATCCGGTGTTAACAAGGCTTGAGAGGGGGTGAACCAAGCTTGGCGAAGAGATTCGCGTCGAGCGGGTTGTAGGAGGCCTGAGAGGACTTCTCGGTCTTTGGTCGATAAATCGATTCCGAGGCCGGCGACTTGGTCGCTTAAGTCGCCTCCGTAGTTTGCTAGGTGTTTCGAGACGACGGTGCGCACATCAGGCTGTTCGTCATCTAGCAGTCTCAGGAGATAGGGTAAGGTGGTCGTTTGGTCGCTCACTCTCAGGATTTGTAAGGTTTCTTTAACTAATAGGCCAGCTTTGGCTGTGACTGTGGCCCGTCATATTTTTTCGGAAAGGGCTCTAACACTAAGAGTTGTCGTGAAAATTCGTCGGTATCAGGGGTGAAAAATTAAGATGGAGGTGTGATTTGGGGTGGGTTTTTAGGAGGTGGTTTGGAATCAGGGCTTTTTATTGGAGGTGAGAAAAGTGGGTTTCTTAAGAGGAGGGGTGAGTTGAGGTCTGTTTTTGAATGGGGGTGTTTTTTGGGGGAGTGTTTGAAGGTTGTGATTGCGTTTTGGTGTGCTTTGAGAATGAAGTGGTCGTGTTTTGGTGTCAATAGTTCGCGCAGGAACTACTATTTGGATAGGAGTTTTTTATTTTATGTGGGAGGAAGGTGAAGAATAGTTAGGTGATGTGTTTGGTTCAATGGTGTTCAAAACTTTGAGGGTTTCAAAGCAGCCTTTGACTTCATGGACTCGATAAATGGCTCCTCCACGTCGATGGCTTGTGACAACGCAGGCGAGAGTAGCCGCGTCTCGATCTTTAGGGTTTTCGATGTTGAGTGTTTGACCAATAAATCCTTTGCGTCCCACTGGGAGTAAGAGGGGTCGGTTGAAGGCTGTTAGTTCTTTCAGGCGACTGAGGAGCAGGAGGTCGTCAGCGGGTTGTTTGGCGAATCCGAAGCCGGGGTCTAGAATGAGATGGTTGAGGGGAAGTCCTGCTTGTTCGCAAAGTGAGAGTTTTTCTTCGAAGAAGGTTTTTGTTTCTGCGGTGATTTTTTGCCAACGAACGTGAGAGTGATCTTCTTTGGGTGCTCCTACTGAGTGCATCACTAAGAGGGCGGCGTTTGATTGAGCGCATAGGCGGGCATTTTGGTCGTCAGGGAGTCCGCCCATATCGTTGATGAGTTCGACTCCAGCTTCGAGGACAGCAGAGACCACTTCGGGTCGCCAAGTGTTGGCCGAGAGGATGGGGGGCCAGACTTGGCTTTTGTCACGGGGGGTGGATTGAGCGACAATTTGAGGCCATTGTTCGCAAAATGCGAGAAAACGGTCGATTTCTTCCTGAATCCCAATTGCTGGGCGATTGGTGCGGGCGCTTTCTGCTCCGATGTCGATGAAGTCAGCTCCTTCTGCGATCATCTGGCAAGCGCGTTCGCGAGCCCAGTCTTGGTCGACTTTGCCGTCGCCGGAAAAAGAATCGTCGTTGATATTTAGAATGCCCATTACGCAGCCACGGCGTGGCCAAGAAAGAGAGCGATTGCCAAATGAGAGGGTCATTGGTTGAGTTTTCGATACCGAGATCTATTTTCCAATAAGTTTTGGGGAAGAAAGGCCTAGACCATTTTTCAAAAGTCTATT
>CAZUEC010000091.1:0-7241 GCA_964618865.1 uncultured Roseibacillus sp.
TGAGGGCAAGGCGCGAGAAGGGAGTTGGTCGGGACCAATGACCGCCGAGCAACGGCTCTATGATTCCTTAACCGGACCCATCGTACCTTCGCTAGTTCCCTCACCCGTTCCTTCATGAGTCGCGCTTTCCGCGCTTCCTGGCTTCTCGATTTCGATTCCTTCTGCAGCGGCAAACTCAGCCAAAGCCAACTCAGCAAGAGCATCCTGCTCCGCAGCCTTCTCATTCACATCACCCATATCGAGCGCATCCTTAGCCACGCGGGCGCGACCAGCAGCTTTCGTCCGCTCCTCCTCCACAATTCCTTCAAGCCGATTCAAGGTATCTCCCGCCCCCCCAATTTCAGTAACCATTCCCGCAGCCATTTCATTGAGCTCTGCAGTCGCCTTCTGAATTTTCATATCATCAATGTCCCGAGAGAGCTGCTCAATCTTCTTTTTCGCTTCCTCTACCGAAACATCCCGGGCTTTTAACAATTCCTGATAACGCTTTTCGGCTGACTCCAACTGCTCCTTAACTTCATCATGTTCTTTTTCAGAAGTCTTAAGCTTAAGAGCATACTCCGCAGCAGCAGCCCGATTGCCAGCTTTAAGATTAGCCGCAGTTTTTGAACGCAGCTCATCCTCTTCGCGATTTAATTTCTTGGCCTGTGTAATCAACCGCTCGACAAGACCCGCATGATTAGCGAGACCTTTGTTGAATTCCGAAATCTGCTTGCGGAGATTCTCCTTCTCAACTTCCAACAGAGCCTCAGGGTTTTTCTTTTCCAAACCACCGACAAAAAGGCCTAAGAAGCCTTTGATTAAATTTCCTAGTCTTTTAAACATCGTTTTTAATTTGTTAACGTAGCTATAATGACGCTTGAAGGTTGTCTTGGGCAAGGATAAGAAAGCGCACAATTTGGAATTGCCCCAAAATAGCCCAAAATTCTCTGTCAAACTTCCTCCGTGCTCTCTCCACCGGCAACCAGTAGAAAAATGATCGCTTCATGAAGTTTGCCATCTGCAACGAAACCTTCCAAGATCGACCGTTCTCACAACAGTGTGAGACCGCAGCAGCATTAGGTTACACAGGCTTGGAAATCGCCCCCTTCACCATTGCCCCTCAGCAGGACGCAACTCGTTTGGATGTCTCTTATGGAGAATATTTACTCGAAACCGCGCAATTCCATGGCCTCGAAATCGTGGGCCTCCATCATATCTTAACCCAAACCGAGCACCTCAATGACGGCAAAGGCTTTCACCTTACAAGCCCTGATGAGCAAATCCGCCAAGCCACCGTCAAATACGTCAAACACCTCGCCGATCTTTGCTACGGAATGGAAGGAAAAGTACTCGTCTGGGGCTCTCCTCTCCAACGCAATCTCGCCGAAGATTGGTCTCTTGATGATGCCGCTCATCGAGCAGCTGAACTCTTGAGAGAATTGGCAGAGTATTGCCAACCACTCGGGATAACTATCGCAATCGAACCACTTGGCCATCCTGAAACCAACTTCCTGACCTCCGCTCGGGAAACCTCTATTCTCCTCAATCTCGTAAATCATCCACATTGCCAACTCTGCCTCGGAGTACGCTCCATGACCTACGAATTAGACCATGCCACCCCAGGCACCCCGACTCCACCAGGGATCTCTCCTACCCGCGAACAAGTCGAAGGCTATATGGGCGAACTAGTAAAGTACCATCGCAAACGACTCATCCACTTCCATGCCAATGACTACAACTTATTAGGTCCAGGTATGGGACTAGTTGACCATACGATGGTGGCCAACGCTTTACGCGAATGCAGCTATCAAGATTGGATCTCAGTCGAAGTCTTCAAATACGAACCTTCTCCAAACGAGATCGGACGGCAATCGATGGACTATCTCGTTCAAAAATATCGGTAAGAACCAGTAAGAACTCAATTGCCCTCAAGCCCCATACCGCCTTACCGCCTTACCGCCTTACCGCCTTACCGCCTTACCGCCTTAGATTGAGAGTTACTTCAGCGGGATTTCTTTACTCTTACCACCTTTTTCCACAACCGTAAACTTACCACCACTGCGCTTCGCCATCTCCTTCATCGCGTCATGGGCTCTGGGTTCCATCATCGCAATGCAATTAATCACAATCCCTCGCTTCTTAGCTCGAGCACCAACTTTTTTGGCAATGCTCTCTGCTTCCGCACCAGAAGAACCATCAGTCATAAAGTAAATCACCTGCGGAGTAGGCTCCATATCAAGAGCCATCTCGAGAGCATACTTCCACCGAGTCCCCCAAACGAGTTCTGTATCTTTTACAATTTTTTGGCTCTTCCTCAGATTAGACTTTCCTTCCTCAACCGCATCACGCTTTTGGCTCCCAATCTTACCAGCTCCGGTAGGAACTTTTAACCAGTTCGCAGTTTGGAGCTTACCCTTAGGTTTCCACCGGTGCGCTCCGCCTTCAGTCACCCATTCATACGTCTTTCCATTAGGATCGATAACCGTATTTCCATTACGAGCTGCAGGATCGCGAACCTCGCTACCAGCGACCCAAACCGGACCCGCAAAAAAGATCATCTGATAATCCGTTCCCGCAGTCAGTTGATCGAGGGATTTAGAAAGCTCTTCCTTCATAATCCCCACCCGATCATTCTGATTCATTGATCTTGAGTAATCGATGACAAAGGCAATGCGCTCCGCATTACTCTTCTGACCAAAAAAGGTCGTGCCTCCTCCGCCACTACCATCACCTCCACTGCCCCAACCAGAACCGAAATCATCTCCATCACCAAAATCTACTGACTCAACCGGAACATCGACTTCAGGTACGGGAATTGCAGTAGGAGAAACGGTATTAGCAGCAATAACTTTGGCTAAAGAAGAAGAAGGAGAAGAAGGCTTCCGCTGCACTGCAGGATTAATCTTTTTCTCCTCCAATTCGGTATCTTCCGGCAGAGAAGCCTTATAAGTCACAACATCGGGTTGGCCAAAATTAAGCCCCTTAATCGCGACTAAAAAGAGAATAATGCCTACCAGAATAATCGATAATAGAGAAATAAGGAGACTCGAAAGTGTCGCACGCGCCTTCTGGCGTTTGAGTGCAATTTCGGCTTCGGGACTTAGGGAACAATGAAGACTCATATTACAGTTTTACTTTAAAACGTCAGTTTCACCAGTTTCTTAGAGGAAAACTAGCTCTAATCAAAGAGGCTTTTTAGCAAAGTTTTGGTTTTTTCGCGAATTCTGTCTACTTCTTCCTCAAAAGTATCCTCCAACTCGTCTAGAATTTCCTGCGCTTCAGGCAATTGATTGAGAAATTCTAAATCAGGATCCTTCAAATCCCCCTCAGATTCAACCCTCCACAGAACTTGCTGTTCGTCCACAAAACGCTCCGCAATCACTGCACTCGCTTCCTCCGGAAACGCATCAAACCAACCTGAAAGGGTTTCGCTCATTTGACGACCTGCCAAAAATTCAATTCCTATCTGATGCTGCCCACTCTCCGTAGCAATCCAAGAATCTTGCGCAAGACCGACTTCCCACTTCCCGACTAGAAGAGAAAGTGGCTCCACAAGCGTGATCCGCTCCCGTCGAAAAGTAGCTGCAATTTTACGACTCCGTCCAAAATCTAACCGCTCTGGTAAATCTCCTAAACGAATCCCAATTTTCTCAACTTGATCCAAGTAATCCCAAACACGTCGCACAATTTTGATGCGAGGCTCAAGATAGGAGTTTTCCCCAAAAGCGATCTCAGCCAAAATATCTAAATCGAACTCACCACTCTCTTCATTAAAAATTTTTCCAAATGCTCCACCAGAAACTTCGAGCTGCATCAAAAGCTCGTCATCTGAATTTTTAAGCTGATTTCGCGCTGAAAGCTCTAATTCCACCTGATTCAGAGTAGCCAAATCTTCAGGATTAAATTGCAAATCTTTCACTACGATCTGCAAATCTTCAATATTCAGAAGTAATCTTTCCTTTTCAAAAAGAAGCTCTACCCGCCCCCCTTCCAGTCGAGCCTGGGAAAGCTTTGCTAACCAACCATTATCCTCGGCCTCCAAAACACCCTCCAACTCCTTCTCACCTTCAGTCTTTTCTTCTTTTTCCTCCTCCTTACGAAAAAGCTCCGCAAGAGACCAATCCCCCTCTCCACTCAAAGTCATCCGAATCGTCGGCTCAGAAATAATCAAGCTCGTCGCCTCAATACGCCGCAAAAAAAGAGGCCACACCTTGAGCCCAAGGCTAAGCTCTTTCACTTCAATATCCTTCTCTCCAGAAGAACTAACAGAATTCTCACTGTTCCAGAAACTCACCCCTCGAGCCTTCAAACGACGGGTAAACAAATTAATCCTCACCTCCTCAACCGCAACTTCTGCAGCCAATTCTTCATCAAGAAGCTGCTCAAAATAACGCGCCGAAAAAAGAAAGTTTACCGTCACTTGCGCGCATAGCGACAAGAGAACAAGACAACCTGCCCACCCCATCGCAATGCAAAATCTTCTGGAAAGAGGAGACATGGCAAAAACCAGACGTGAGACAAAAACTAGACAGTCATCACTTCCGCTTCTTTTTCGCTAGCTGTAGTATCAATCTTTTTGACTGCAGCATCGGTCAGCTCTTGCACCTCAGCCTCATAGTCCTTCTGACTATCTTCGGTGAGAATGTTATCCGTCTTCATTTTCTTACCAACATCCATCCCATTCTTACGTGCATTACGAACCCTTACGCGAGCATCTTCGGCCATCGCCTTCACCCGCTTAACCATCTCGACTCGACGCTCCTCAGTTAACTCAGGAATCACCAGCCGAATGTTAGTCCCATCCACTGCGGGATTGAGCCCCAAATTGGCTTCTCGAATCGCTTTCTCAATATCATTGGTAGTGCTCGGATCAAAGGGAGCAACCATCAGCATCCGAGGCTCTGGCACAGAAATAACAGCCAGTCCCTTAAGCTTCATCACGCTGCCATAACTCGCAACATTGACATCTACATTGTCCACAAGCGAAGGAGAAGCCTTACCAGTACGCACTCCTCCAAACTCTTGCTCCAAATACTCAATCGATTTATCCATCGCATCTTTCACTTCTGCCAAACTTTCTTCGGGTGTCATCTTTCTATCTCAATTGTTAAGGTTATCAGGTGGCGCCGTGCTACGCTTCCGCACAAACATAAGTCCCAATCTGCTCGCCACTCAAGGCTCGGGTAATATTTCCTTTCACACCGACATCAAAAATCACAATCGGCATATTATTCTCTAAGCAAAGACTAAACGCAGTCGCATCCATGACCTTAAGCTGCTTAGTCAAACAATCAATAAAACTCACGCGCTCAAAACGAGTAGCTTCCGGGTTTTGTTTAGGATCACTATCATAAACGCCGTCTACTTGCGTTGCCTTAAAAATCACATCCGCATCCATTTCATTTGCTCTGAGAGCAGAAGTGGTATCGGTCGAAAAGAAAGGACTCCCTGTCCCCGCTGCAAAAATAACCACTCGGCCCTGAGTCAAATGCCGCTCAGCCTTACGACGAATGTATGGTTCTGCGACGTTCTTCATCTCAATTGCACTCTGCACCACACAAACGACTCCCTCTTCCTCAAGCGCACTTTGCAGAGCTAAAGAATTCATCACCGTAGCCATCATTCCCACATAATCCGCAGTCGCACGATCCATCCCGCGCGCACTCGCGCTCGCTCCTCGCCAAAAATTCCCCCCACCCACAACAACCGCCAACTCCAAGCCCGTCCCTTTCACCGCATCCCGTATCTCTCGAGCCATCCGCTCAACGATTTCAGGAGAAATATTATCCTTGCTGCCTTCTTCACGCAGAGCCTCTCCGCTCAGCTTCAATACTGCGCGGGTAAACTTCCTCTTCGTCCCAGACTCCTTCGATTTATCGCTCACAGATATGAGATTCACCCATCTCACCGTCACCTCCAAGTCAAAATAACGCCTTGATGTAAGGAAAAATCACCCCCGTCACGTATTTTAAAAATATCCTCCTCACCTCACAGAATTCTCACCCCAAAAACAGAACCGCATCTCGTCCAGAAAAAACGAAACAAGATCGCAAACTCCTCCTCATCAGCAGCACTTTTCCAGCCCCTTTCATAAAACACCAAACCCCAGAATACTACCTTCACCGTATCTTAGCCTGAGTTAGCCCGAGCCCGAACGTGATAACCTTAGCAATTAACTCAATAAGACCCTCTTTGATAAAAACGAGACCTGATTCTACTTAATGAGACAGAGTCAGCGATTCTCAGCTAAGCCTCATTTTCGCTCAACCCTGTCGCACTTCAAGCTTTCCCTTCTTCTTCCCCCAGTCTTGGCTATGACTATTGTGCGCTCGCTCTCTTTTAGCCTATTCCTCTTTGCGCTAGCTTCCTGCAGCTCAACCATTGAAACAAAACCGGAAAAACCAAACCAACCAGCCACCTCTCCTATCCGAGCAGAGCAATACCCTGGCAATACCTCTCCCACGCCTGTCGAAGGAATCATTCCGGTCATCACCAACCGTCACCCCCTCCAACTAAAAACTGCTCCCATCGCAGGAACCACTCTCAACTATCTCTCTTTTGACTCGCGAGACTACACCCTAGAGGTCGTCGATCAACCCGATCTTGGCTCCACCTATCAAAGTGCCGCTCAAGTCACCAAAGCAAAGGGCGCTCTCGCTAGCATCAATGGCGGTTTTTTTACTCCAGAAGGAACCCCACTTGGAGTCCTCTTCACCAATGGCAATCAAGTGGGCACTCTCAACACCTCCTCCTCTCTGGGAAGTGGCGTCCTCTATGTCGACCAGAATGCGATCCAGCCAGTCATTGCCCGTCGAACTATTTTCCAAAAATGGCTCAACGACTCCACCTTCACCCCCAAAGAAGTTCTCCAAAGTGGCCCCTTTCTCGTCGAAAACGGCTCCGTCGTTTCCGGCCTAAGCAACAAAGAATCTCGGATTCGCTCTCTTCTCCTTTGGGATGGCAACAATCACTTCGCCATCGCTCAATGCGACCCCATTACCCTACGTAATTTAGGCCGAGCTTTAGCCAAACAACCACTTCCCGACTTTCAAATTCAAGATGTTCTCAATCTTGACGGAGGGCGCTCAGCCGACTTCAACGTCACTTCAAAAGTTTCCGGAGGCCCTCTTAATCTACGCCGCTGGTGGAACAAACCAATCAGAAACTACCTCATCTTGAAACCACAGTAACGCCCTCTCCTTTTCTTCCCCTCCTCTTTCCCAGTTTCATCACAATATCGTTTAGACCGTTTTCCAAAA
>CAZUEC010000092.1:0-3846 GCA_964618865.1 uncultured Roseibacillus sp.
CAAGAAATTCTCTCTCGGCGATAAACGAACGAACTTTTGGAAAACGGTCTAGGTTGAGGAGAGAAGTTTTTTGGGAGGGGTTCTGTGATTGAGTGAAAAGCGCACACAGGCGTGTATTGCTTTGGTGGTGGGGATTTTGCATTCTGTTTTTTCTATATGAATCGTCGACAATCGTTCCGCCAACTTTCTTACCTTGGTGCCCCTGTTTTGATGTCTTCGTGTGCCGGCCTTAGTAATCTGGGTCGGCTCGCTCTTCAGAGTAATTATCTTGTGGGCCCTAGTTCTCTTGTTTCTCAAATGTTGCCTCATTTTCCATTTAGCAAGGAGTATGGGGGGATTGGGCAAATTAGCTTGTCGCAACCGGTTTTTTCGATGGTTCCGGAGAAAAATAAAATTCGCTTGGGATTAACGACTAGTGCTGGTTTGGCAGATCATTTAGGGGAGAGAACGGGGATAGATTTCTTGAAGAATTTGGGAGGAAGGGTGACTTCGGGTACTTGCCAATTGGCTTGTGGGCTTCGTTTTAATTCGGAAGATAATGGTATTTATCTCAAGGAGCCTGAGTTGGAGCAGCTTAATTTGAGTGGAATTGCTAGTAATTATACGGAGTCTGCTCGCGGTTTAATTAATTTGCTGGGTCCGCAGATTCTTGATCGTTATCCCGTGCATACGTTGAAGCCTTCTTTCGCTACTCGGGCGCTTAAGGAGATTACGGTGCGCAAAGATGGTCTTTTGTTAGATTTTTAATTTAAGGAGTTGAATCAGTTTTTGGAAAAAGGGGTTACCCTTCTTCTGTTCCAAAAAATGGGTGGTGGGGCTTTCCTTTTTCCTTATCCCATTGGCGACGTTTCTTTTTGGTCATGCGGCCTTGATCGCCTTCTTGCCGGAAGAGGCGTTCTTCACGCAGGATTTTACGTTTTTCTTGGACTTCTTTGAGGACTTCGGCAGAGGTGTGGTCGCGAATGGCTTCGCGGGCGAGGGGGGCGCTTACTCTTTTTTCTAAGAGTTGAACGACTTCGAGGTGTCGGACATGGGTGTTCTCGGGGACGGTGATGTCGAGATGATCACCAATTTGAAGAAGGGTGGAGGGTTTGAGGGCTTTTTGGCTTCGTTTGATTTTGCCAGCTTGGCAGGCTTTGGCGGCCAAGGAGCGAGTTTTGTAAAGTCGGACTGCCCAGAGCCATTTATCGAGACGGCAGTTATCAGGCATGAGGTTTTGTGGGCAAGTTGAGATGAGAACGGGGAAGGTTTCTCATGAAGAAGGCTTGCTTAGGGGAGTTCTTCGGTTGCGAGTCGATAACGAGAGAGGGCGGTGAGGGTGTAGCCGGTGCCGTAGGGTTGGTGGTAGTCGTAGAGAGGGTAGTCCCACCAAGAGCCATTTTTTTCCTGTTTGTCTAGTAGGATTCGAGCGAGGGGTTCGCGGAGGTCAGCACGATCTTTTTCTTTGAGGAGAGAGAATGCTTCGGAGGCGTAGTAATGGCCATAGTAGTAGAAGTAACCTGAGAGTTTGAAGTGAGTGGAGTGTGGGACAGGGCGTTTGCGGGCGTTGGCGATGAAGCCATCGCGTTTTGTGAGGCGAACGAGCCATTCTCGGATGCGTTCGTCGGTCATGCCTTTATCCTGATAGGTTCGTAGGGCAACGTTGCAGGCTTGGCTGCGGGCAAGGGAGCCGGCAGGGCGATTGATGGATACGCGAGGGCTTTTCCAGTGAGGAAGAGAGTAGACAAAGCAGCCGTCGGGAGTTTCTTGTTGGCGAATGCAACGCAGAGCGCGTTGTACGATTCGTTCGCTGATCTCGATTCCGAAGGTTTCGCGAGCATCATTGAGGGCGATTAGGACGCTTGCGGTTGTGAAGGAGGTTGGAGTGCCGGAGGGTTTTTGGGTGTGTGCGACGAAGTCGTAGTAACCCCAGCCACCGTTGATGAATTCGTAACGGTAGAGGCGTTCGACTTGTTGCTCGGCAAGTCTTACGATGGCGGCTTGTTTGGAGTCGTTGCCTTGGTGAAACTTGTAAAGTTCTACTAAGACTCGGATTCCGTAGGCGTGGCCCCAGTTGTTGTAGATGGTGGATTGTTCGGCTCGGCGGAGTCTGGGGAGTTTTTCGAGGAGCCAGGCTTCTCCTTTTGCGATGGCGGAAAGGGTTTCTGGTCGACGGTCTCCTGAAGAAAGAAGTCCTTCTAAAGCGAGTGCGCTGGCTCCGGTGCGAAAGGCATGATGTGCTCCGGGGATGGGGGCGTTGATGTTGAGTCCTTTGGTTTTGGTTGCGCTGCCCCAGGAGCCGGTGGGGTTTTGTTTGTTGATGAGAAAATCGACTCCGCGGGTAATTGCGGAATCTAATTCAGTTGCAAAATCGGTGGCGTCTTTGGGGTCGATATTGGTGTTGCGATCTGGAGAGCTTTCGATTTGAGGGATAGGGGTTCTCTCTTCCTCTAGGGGAGGGAGTTGAATCTCGGGTGCCTTTTGTTGTGCGCTAGCGAGGGTAGCGGTTAGGCCAATGAGGAAGATGGATCGCAAAACGAACATTAGTTTAGGGGAGGATGACTTGGCCTTCTTCTAATCCGGAGAGGACTTCGACTTTCTTGCGATTCTTTTTGCCGAGCTCAATGGGACGTTCTTCGGGGTCTCCTTCGGAGAGTTTGACTAAGACGTAATTGGTTCCGTCGTCCTTTGTTTTGACGACTGAGTTAGGAATAGAGATGGTGTTCTCTGCTTGGTAGAAGATGATTTCGGCATCGTCTTTTTGAGCGGGAAATTGGAACGGTTCGGCTGGCTTAGGATCGAGGCTGACGAGGTGTTTGCCAGATAGGTTGGGGTAGGAGGCGATGTCGACTTTGGGAGGATTTTCTCCGGCTTCGGTAAGAGAGGCTTGAAGCTCTTGGACCTTTTTGGTTTCCATCAATGATTGAATCTGGAGAGGAGAATCGTTGGCAATCAGAGTGAGGACGGTTTTGTTGGTTGGGATTTTGCCGCCGGGTTTGAGGTATTCGGGGATTTTCCCTCTTTTTAACTGACCGTCTTCGAAGCTGCCGTAGAATAGGTTTCCGTCGAATTCGGCAATGACTTCGAAGAGTTTGCGGTCTTCTTGTATTTCGGCCAGAGCTTCCTGAGCTTCGGTGAATCCACGTTCTAGCTTAGCGACTTCGAGTTTTTTGAGTTCATATTGACGTTCTAAATTGAGCTTGGCAGTTGCGTATTCGATACGTGCCTTTTCGACTGATTCTTGGCGCGTGATTAGGTCACGAGGAAGGGTGGTGTCTAGGGTGAGGGCGTTTCTTCTTTTTTGCTCTTTTAAATTGTTTTCTGCATCTCGGACCCGTGATTTCTGACGGACGAGAATGATTTCTTCGGTTTCTTCGGTGATGTCGTCTTCCTCATACATTTTGAGTAGCTGAGTGAGCTCTTCTTTTTGGTAGGTGAGAAAGTCTTTGGCTTGTTGGAGGGAGTTGGTGAGCGATTCTTTACGGGCAGCTTCTCCGGTGGATTGATAATAGGCTAAGTCTGTTTCGGCATGTTCCATCCTTCGCTTAACTGATGCGAGGGAGAGGGTGTTTTTTTGCTGAAGGGCGGTTAGTTCGCGGTTGGCAATGGCGAGTTTTAATTTCTGAGATTTCAGGGAGTCTTTTTGTTCGATAATTTTCTTTTCGAGTTCATCAGTTTCGAAGGTGATGAGGGGGTCTCCTTTTTTGATTTCTGCGCCATGACTTCCAACGGACTCTACTACGAAGCTTTTCCAGCGTTTGGCGGAGAGAGAGAGGGTTTGTGTTTTGGTGGGAACGAGGAGGCCTGTGATCTTGGTTTTGATCGTGAAAGAATCAGCCTTTACGGTGTGCTCGGTGGTGTGCTCGG
>CAZUEC010000092.1:3946-7231 GCA_964618865.1 uncultured Roseibacillus sp.
GGTGTGCTCGGTGGTGTGCTCGGCATCGTTTTTTAGAGGGGAGGCTTTGGGGGCGCTTTCTTTGGCTTCAGAGGGATCTCCAGGTGAGGTGTTGGAAGGCTCGTTTTCAGAGGATTCTTCGCTTGGAGGGTTGTCTTTTGAGGGAGGAGTGGCCTGCTCGGTGGCTTCGGGTTGTTGTGCTACACAAGTGAGGGCCAGAAAGAGAGTCAAGATGGTCGTTCTAATTAACATATTGCGTCGAATTAGTTAGCACATTGTCTTGAAATGGCGAGGGGAAAGGTTTGGGGGGAAAAAATTATTGATGGGCTCCGAGATGGCACTTCATTCCCGTTAGGTATTCATCGCTGTAGCTGAGGGGGCGAAAGAGGTAGTAAAGGATCGGTTTTTCTTTTGGAAAGATTACATATTGGAGTCCGTCGGTATGGGTGGAAACGAATAAAAAACGCAGCATGAGATAGGCTCCGAGGTAGAGGAAGAGTACTCCGCTGGGGAGGGCGAGAATGTGTTTGAAGATGCGTGTGGGGATGAACATGGATTAGAGTTGGTCGAGGGTGGTTTTGAGTATGTCGAGGGCTTCTGCGGTTTCGGTTTCGGTGAGATTGAGAGGGGGGAGAAAGCGGAAGGTGTCGGTCCCAGCAGGGGGGACGAGGAGTTTTCTTTTTAAGAGTTCATGGCAGAGATGTGCTGCCATTGTTTTCCCTGGGGGGGCTTTGACGATTTCGGCATTGAGTGCGATGCCGAGCATGAGTCCTTTGCCCCGGATGCCGGCGATGGCGGGGTGTTGCCATGAGGTAATGGTGTCACGAATTTGTTTTTCACGCGCGATGGCATTGGCGGGAAGGTCGGCTTGGATGATTTCGTTGAGGACGGTCCATGAGGTTTGAGCGGCGAGAGGGTTTCCTCCGTAAGTTGAGCCGTGAGAACCTGGGCCGAGGAGGGAGGAAAGAGAGGTGTTTTGATCATCAATGGTGCGGTCGTTGACCCAAAATGAGCCAATTGGGATTCCGCCTCCCATGCCTTTGGCCCATGAGATTCCATCGGGTTGTAGGTCGGGTGCTTCTAGGGCGCGCCAAGCCATCATGTCTCCAAGGCGTCCAAATCCACATTGGACTTCATCGAGAAGAAGAAGGAGGTTTTTGTCGCGACAGAGCTGGGCGATGCCTTTTAGAAATTCTGGGCTAGCGGGGTTGATGCCTCCTTCTCCTTGAATGGGTTCTAAGAGGATGGCGCAGGTTGAGGGGCTGACTGCTTGGGTGAGTTTATCAAGCTGATTGAAAGGGAGATGCTGAAAGTCTGGCAGGAGGGGGGCGAAGCCTTCTTTGACTTTTTGTTGTCCTGTGGCGGCAATTCCACCAATGGAGCGACCGTGGAAAGATTGGTCGAAGGTGATGATCTCGGTACGAGGTTTTCCGTTGGTCGAGTTGGGGCAGTGATGGCCGAAACGACGTGCGAGCTTGATCAAGCCGTCATTTGCTTCGGCTCCGGAGTTGGCGAAAAAGGATTTGCCGGGAATGGCTACTAATTCATTAATGAGTTGTGCCAAATGGGCGGCGGGCTCGGTGTGATAGAGGTTGGAAACATGGAGCAGGGTGCGCGCTTGCTTTTCGATTGCCTCTACCATGACTGGGTGGCAGTGACCGAGAGAACAGACTGCGATGCCGGCACAGAAATCGAGATAACTGTTGCCTTGGTCATCCCAGACTCGTGTTCCTTCACCCTTTACGAGGGTGAGAGGAAAGCGGCCATAAGTTTCTAGTATGGGAGCTGTTTGAGGATTGAAGGATGCGGACACGAAAGAGATGAACTCTTTTTTGGGGGCTTTTTCAAACTGGAAAAAAGATTGTTAAGAATGGGTGCTTTCTCTTTGTGTTTTGCTTGAGCCAATGTTTGGTCAGCGGTTTGGTGGTGCTTGGGGTATGAGCCGAGGAGGGGGGTGTTATTTGAATTCGAATCCTTTGCTTTTCGAGTCTTTGCGCTCGATAGCGGGGGTTTTGGCGGAGCCTTTGGAAGAGAGAGGGCGTACGTTGATGACGTGAGCATCCCATGTTGCTTTGGCTTTTGCTTGGGAGAGGACGTATTTGAGGGCGACGGAGGCGGGGATATTTCTGAGGCGGATATTCACGGAGTTTTCTGTGATGGTGCGATTGGGATCATCGAGGACGAAGTTGGGGACAAAGGTGTTTTCGCTGGCTTGCTCGACCATGGCGCCTAAGGCTTCGAGGCTTTCTTCGAGGCTGAGGTCTTCGAAGATGACGTTGGGGAGTTTGATGGCTTCGAATTGGTTCTTACGGACTCGGATGCGTGCTTCTGGTTTGAGGTTTTTCATTGAAACCAGTCGATAGCGGGCATTGCCATGATTCGGATTGAGTTGGAGGGCTTTGCGGTAGGATGATTCTGCAGTTTTTACATCGCCTTGTTTGAGGGCGTTTTCTCCAGCTTTGAAGAATTCATTGGCGGTAGTTGGTTCGGCGAGAAGTGGGGTCGTCAAGCCCAAGACGAGGATAAGTAATCGATGTTTCATTTGTTTTGGTGTGAGCGTATTGATAGTTTAATCCATGGAGGATCAACCACCTAACACACTAGCCCACGTGAAATCGGACGTCAAGAAAGTGTTACCGAATGGGGGTGAAAACGGTGGTGACTAGCCAAGGTCCAGACTTTGGATATACAGTGGCATGCCAAAACCAAGTGGAAGGTGAGTGCCAGGTTTTGCTTCCATTTGTGATTTGCTCCCGAACATGGAAGGTTTGTTCGTTTCTGCTGGCATAGTAAGTGAGCCACCCTTCGGAATCAATTTGACGTTTTGTGATTTGAAAATGCATTTGACGGAGGCTGTTTTCGGAAGTGAGTAGGCGGCGAGTTCCTCGAGTAACGCGTCGTAAAATAACTTGGCGACCAGCTGAGCGAAAGGTGGCGATGTTTGTTAGAAAAGTGGTGGTGAGGGCTTTTTCGAATTCTGTTCCTGCTATTGGGTGAAGAGCAGCGCCTTCGAAGTGAGTGGGCCATTGGTCTAATTTAGGACAATAGGAATGCTCACGATGTGAGTAGGAGCGTGTTCCTTGAATGAGGCTCAGGCTGGCGCCGAGAAGGAGTAATGTTTCATGGGTGGGGTCTTGAGTGATGCCGAAGCGACAAGCTAGGAGGAAGAAGGTTTGCTGAATGGCGATTCGGGCAGTTCGGACTCTCATGAGGCACCAATCTTGCCGCTCTTTTGTGAAGCCTTGATGAAAGGATGATGAAAAGAGGGCGAGGTCAGAGCTAACAGGTTTATGATAGCTTTCGGTC
>CAZUEC010000093.1:0-7213 GCA_964618865.1 uncultured Roseibacillus sp.
CTCAGCTTGAGCATGCTCAAACTTTTCGATCTTTCTGGCTTTGCTAACGGATTTCAAAAATACGATCTCTTAGCAAAACAATCTCGTCCTTACGCTCTGTTCTACCCCTTTCTCGAGCTCACTCTTGGACTCGCCTACCTCTCACACTGGCAACCTCAGATAATTCACTTTGCAACAGTCATATTAATGAGCTTTGGAGCCATTGGCATTCTACGCTCCTTACGCAAGAAAGAAAAACTGACCTGTGCTTGCATGGGGAACACACTCAACGTCCCCCTCTCTACGGTTGCCATGGTAGAGAATATTGGCATGGCGACTATGGCCCTACTCATGCTCTTACTCTGATCTCCGTTCAAACAAGAACCTTTTGCTCGCGATTCCACATTCTCAAAGAAACAAACTACTCGAATGGCTTTAAAAAAAACCTCGAATCACTAAACACATACGAGTTCCGAACCTACCTTTGCAACGACGGCACTCTCCCTCATCTTCACCGTCGTTTTCGAGACCACACCAAAGCTCTTTTTGAAAAACACGGCATCACCAACTTAGGATACTTCGAACTAGTAGAAGGACAGGAAAACAGCGACCGAACCCTCATTTATTTTCTCGGCCACATGGATCCCAAATCAGCCAAAAAATCTTGAAAAGCATTTAGCGCCGATCCCGAATGGTAAAAAACCGCCGCCGCCTCGAAAAAAGCAGCCCTCAAACCACCAAAGCCAATCACCTCCATTTTCCTACAAAGCCTAGACTTTTCCCCCCTCCGATAGGTCAGGACTCCTTTTGCCGAAATTTCAAGTCTTGCTTGCCCCCTCCGCTCAAGATAAACCCCTTCTCAATTAAGGACATTTGTACTGAATTTATGAGAAAACCAATTATTGCTGCCAACTGGAAGATGAACAAAGGACCAGCTGAAACTGAGGACTTTCTCAATGGTCTCATCTCAAACATCGGCAAAGCAACCGACAAGTGCGATGTCGTCATCTCTCCTCCTTCGGTTAGTCTACCAGTCGCGTCCAAACTGTTAGCAAGTCATGATGTTTCTATTGCAGCACAAAATGTTTCTCAGTTTGACGCTGGCGCCTACACCGGTGAAATCAGCGTAATGATGCTCAAGGAGCTCTTCATCCCCTTCGTCATCATCGGTCACAGTGAGCGACGCGCTCTCTTTGGCGAAAGTGATGAGATATTGAATGCAAAAATGCACAAAGTGCGCGAAGCAAACTTGAAGCCTATTTTCTGCATCGGTGAAACTCTTAAAGAACGTGAAGATGGGCAGTTAGACACCATCCTCAAACGCCAAGTGACTGAAGGCCTAAAAGGCCTTGCCGAAAAAGATCTTCTCGAAACAGTAATCGCTTACGAACCAGTCTGGGCCATTGGCACCGGAGTAACAGCCTCTCCCGAACAAGCACAAGAAGCCCATGCGAAAGTGCGAGTGATTCTAGCAGAAAATTTCGGCGGAGATGTCGCCGATAAAATTCGCATTCAATACGGAGGTAGCGTTAAGCCTAACAACGCCGCCGAACTTCTTGGTCAACCAGACATTGATGGTGCCCTAGTAGGAGGAGCCAGCTTAGAGGTCTCCAGCTTCCTCCAGATTATTGAAAATGGCTCCGCAGTGAAGGCCTAATAACCACCCTTTTTCGCCAAGAATGGACTGGGCATGCTTTGCAACCGCAAAAGACCAAATTGTCCTTGGTCACGGCCCCTTTGAAGCCCTCGCGAACTGTCCAAAGGAAGGAACCTCCTTCTACCGCAACGATTTTACGCTTCAATCCAAGAAGCCTTGGCTCCGCCCCGCCCGCGTAGAAATCGTCGATTCCTTACAGGGACTTTTTACCGCTCAGGCCCTAGAAGAAATTTCTTGGCAAGATCCCGAAGCAGGACTCTTCGCCGATGTCTTTCGAGAAGTCATGGATCGTATTCGAAGCGGAAGCCTCGAAAAATCGGTTCCCGTCGTCACCGAAACAGGTTTATGGTCTGGTCCCCCCGCCAATTGGCAAGACCTTCCTCAACGACTTGCCCCCGCAATGCGCCTCTTTGGATGGCAACAAAACGGAGAAGGACTTCTTTCCGCCACTCCCGAACAACTCTTTCATCTCAAAGAAGGAATTCTCTCTACCATGGCACTCGCAGGGACTGCTCGCAGCGAAGAACGCGAACTCTTCAGCGTGGACGAAAAGGAAATTCGTGAACACGAATTCGTCGCACAAACCCTCATGGCTAAACTCGCAGACTTCGGAATGGTCCAACGGAAAGATCGACAAATTTTAGACCTCGGAGAACTGATCCACTTCCACACTCCCATCGAAGTCGAACTCTATCGACAAGAAGATCCAGACCACTTAGTTCGTCGCCTTCATCCCACTCCCGCTCTTGGTCCCCTTCCCCGCACCTCCGAGACTCTTGCCGCTCTTTACGACTGGCGTCAACGTCTTGGCTGTCCAAAGTGGTTCGGAGCACCCTTTGGCCTCTTCCACGATGGCTCCTTCGAAGCCTTAGTCGGAATCCGCATGACACTCTGGCAAGGCGAACGAGTACAGATTCCAGCTGGATGCGGTGTTATCGAGCCTAGTCGCTTAGTCAATGAGTGGCGTGAGCTCCGGCTCAAACGAGAAGCAGTCAAAAGAGTTTTTGATTTCCTTCCCCCAGCCTTGAGTGAAAAAAACTCTCGAATGTAAAATCCACTCTCAACCGAATCGTGAACTTCTTAATTTCTTAATCAGACTATGAAACCAATTTTATTTTTATTGCTCTTCTTGATCAGCTCTTGCGAAATCGTATTCGGAGAAAACGGAGAAGACTCTGCAAAAAAAACGGCCCGTCCCAACATCGTCTTCCTATTTGCTGACGATCAAAGCACCTATTCCATAGGATGCTACGGCAATCAAGACGTGCAAACTCCCAATATGGATCAACTGGGAAGCGATGGCATCATCTTTGACAAACACTACAACACCACTGCGATTTGTATGGCGAGCCGAGGCAACGTATTCACTGGAATGTATGAGTACAAGACCGGTTGCAACTTTAGTCACGGAGACATGAGACCCGAAATTTGGAATCGCTCTTATCCCAAGCTCTTACGAAAGAAAGGCTATCTCACTGCCTTTGCCGGCAAGTTTGGATTAGAAGTAACCGGTGTGGGACTCCCAGAAACTGATTTTGATAGCTGGGGAGGAAGCCCTGGCCAGACCGAATACGTAACTGCCAAAAACAAATCGATCGCTGAATTTGCAGAGCAATACCCCCATTCCACTCTCGCTTATGGAGCCTTCGGTCAAAAATTTATTCGAGAAGCCAGCCAATCTGAAAAGCCATTCTGCCTTTCCATCAGCTTCAAAGCTCCCCACCGGCCCACCACTCCTGACCCTCGCTTCCGCTCCCTTTATCAAGGTCAGACTTTTCAAAAACCCGCCAATTATGGTCGCGAGTTTGGCGAACACCTCTCCCCTCAAAGCAAAACAGGACGACAATACAAACGCTTCACAGAATGGAATTACGACGACAATTACGACGAAGTGATGGCTACCTACCACCGCCAAGTGTACGGCATTGACGTCGCTCTAGGCATGATTCGAAAAGAACTCGAAGCCCAAAAAATCAGTGACAACACCATCATCATCTACACCAGTGATAATGGCTTCATCTGTGGCTCCCACGGATTCGGCTCTAAAGTCTTGCCCATGGAAGAATCTGCTCGAGCACCACTCATCATCTACGATCCACGTAGTAAAATTTCTGGAAAAAAACTTCGTTGCGATCGTCTTACCGCAAATATCGACTTCGCACCAACCATCTTAGAACTTGCCGGTCTGCCCATCCCCGCTCACATGGACGGCCTCAGCTTACTACCTCTCCTCGAAACCCCCTCCCAAGGTGGCCACGAGCAAATAGCTTTCATCAATGTTTATGGAGCCTTACCAACCCATAGCTTAACCTGCCTAACTCAACGTCATAAATACACTTACTGGTGGTATGGAGACGATCAAATGACGCCAACCGAAGAACTCTTCGACCTGCAAGAAGACCCATTGGAACTTAGAAATTTGGCCTCAAACGCCAACTCAAACCTTCTCGAAGAAATGCATCAACGTTATGAGAAAGAACTCACCAAATGGAAAAAAGAAGCCGTTTCTTACAACGACTACACTCGTTACGGAATTCTCTTTGACCCAGCCATTCCTATCCATCAAAAGAAAAAACATCTTAAGCGCTCCAAAAAGAAGTAAAAGCCTACCCTGACTTTTAAATTCTCCCAAAAATTTTTCGAAAGAACCTTCCTTCCCCTAACAAACTCTTCGCCGACGAAGAAAAGCAAACCCTCCACCACTCAAAAAGAACAGCGTCCTCGGTTCGGGAATAACGATCGTAAGCGTGGTTGGGTCAAAAGTTAGATTCGTGATGAACTCCTCTCCAAAATCAACATCGATATCCCCCACAAACCCATCTTGAGGATTATCTCCTCCGACATTGTTCGCATTTTGAATAATCCCCGTACCATCAGCTCTGAGCTCGATAAAGCCGGGTGATAACGTCCAGTATCAACTTCCCGTCCATTAAAACGGAAGACCACCTCACTACCCGAACCCGCCAGCTCTGAAACCTGAATCCCGTCCGAAAAATCGGCACTTTCCAGTATCGCAGTTGGCACGATATTTGTCTGCAAGGCGACGTTAAGAAAATAGACCGCCAAATTAAAAAATTCGAACAAGAGATTATATCTAATCCCAAAGACGATCTTGCCAAAGCTTTTCTCGGGAGCGCTTATGCCCTCCGAGCCAAATTCGGGAAATGGGGCCCAACCAAACTCAAACTTCTCAAACGCGGTCGTAAACTCATGGAAGAATCCGTCCGCTCTTCTCCCACCGACCCCCGCGTTCGTATGGTTCGGGCCATTGCCTACTCTCGCATTCCCAAACGCTTTCGAGTCCGAGACGATGCCATTCGCGATTTTCAATCTCTTTTCCCCATCGCCCAAGATGAAGGAACGCTCACCAAAAGCGAGCGTCAAGCCACCCTCTACCACGCTGCGCTCACCTATCGTGAAGAGAAAAAAAACAGAAGCTAATGACCTCTTTACTCTCTGTCACCAAATCGATCCCGACTCGAAATACGGAAAACTAACCAAGTAAGTCAGAAACACAGCTTACTCAACCACCTGCTTTCACTTCATCCACTTCTGGAGAAACCGCGCCTGCTTCCCACGAGGCGGGATAGACTCAAAAGGATCAAACCATAGAAATCGTTTCGTATAGGCTCGCTCATAACTAAAAGCCTCCACACTTCGCTGGCCTCGATAGCGACCATAACCGCTCTCCCCTTTCCCACCGAAAGACATCTCCAAGTTCGATCCCTGCTTCGCAACATCATTCACACAAACCCCGCCCGAAGGCACCCTCATCGTTAAGTCGTCGACGAAGGCCTCGTTGGTCGAAAAACAATAAAGTGCCAACGGCACTGGTAAATGAGATAATTTTTCTAGCAGATCCTCTCTATCGGCATAGCCAACCACCGGTAAAATAGGCCCAAAAATTTCTTCCTGCATCAGAGAATCACTCCAAGTCCCTCCGCTCACAATTCGAGGCGCAAGGTGCAAAACATTCGGTCCATCATCTCCTTTTCGAAAATCTCCCTCCTGACACAAAGCTCGCAAACGCTGGTAATGCCTTCCATTGACAATTCGCGCCATTTCTTCCTCCCAAGGAAACGCAGAAAGCACCCTCTGTAGTTCTTCGACTAAGGCCTCTTCAATCTGATTATCAACCGCAACAAAATCAGGCGCAAAACAGCTTTGCCCTGCATTGAACAACTTCCCAATTAGAATACGTTTAGCAGTCTCTTCTAAATCCACCGAGGCATCAACCACACAAGGGCACTTACCCCCCAATTCCAAAATCGCAGGGGTGAGATGACGCGCCGCCTTTTGAGCAACAATTTTACCCACTCTCGTACTCCCTGTAAAAAAGAGAAAATCAAATCTCAAATCGAGTAACGATGATGTGAACTTCGCTCCTCCTGTCACCACCGTCACCCACTCCGAATCAAAGCATTCCGCAATCAATTTTTCTAAAAAAGTCTCACAAGCCGGCACCTCTTCCGACGGTTTCAGAATGACCGTATTTCCCGCCGCAACAGCACTGAGCAATGGAGCCAAAGCCAACTGCACGGGACAATTCCACGGAGCAATGATCAACACCTGACCATGCGGTTCCAAACGCACCTCATTGCGACAAGGCCAGAAGTAAAAGGGACTCTTCGCCCGTCGTGGGCGCAGCCATTGTTTAAGAGATTTTCGTAATAAACGCACCTCCTGCAGCAGAAAATGATATTCCGCCAAAAAGGCCTCCAAAGTAGGTTTACCCAAATCGGTCTGCAAAGCTTCTAGCAGCTCTTCCTTCTTTTCTACAAAAATGGTCTCAAATCGCTCCAGAGCCGCTAGCCGGACCTCGAGACCTCGCGTCTTCCCAGCCTCAAAAAAAGCTTTTTGCTTTTTGAGGAGTTCATCAAGTCGTTCAGGAGAAATTTCGAGCATCTGTGACTGCGGTCTCAGCCAAACTAAAGGCGAGCTATTCGTTGACAAGGGGTTATTCCATGCAAACCATCTCCTCATCCATGCTTCACGCGTAGCGGTCATTGGAGCCGGTCTAGGAGGAATGTCCGCCGCAATTTCTCTGCGAGCGGCAGGCTACGAAGTCGAAGTCTTCGCCCCCCCCCGCATGGGCGGCAAATTCAATGTTTTGGAACAAGATGGCTTCACCTTTGACCTCGGTCCTTCCATCTTCACCCTCCCTGCCATTTTCGAAAACCTTTTCCAACGAGCTGGTAAAAAAATGGCCGATTACGTGCAGCTCGACTCCGGATACCTCAAAGAAGGTCTCGATGGCCTCTGGGAATTTATTCGTCATTATGGACTGGGGAAAATCGGCCAAGAAATCGACTACCGACCCACCATGTCCGAAGCCATCTGCGAACGTATCAGCGATCCCGCGCTGCGAAACATCTTCGAATACTTCATCAAATATGTTGGCTCCTCCGCTCTTGCTGCTCCTGGTTACATGAACATGATGCCGATCATCCAATTCGATTTTGGCCTCTGGTATGTGCGCGGTGGAATGTATAAACTAGCCGAAGGTCTTGCGAAACTGATGGTCGAAATGGACATCAAGATCCATCTCGAAGCCGATGTCACCGCCATCACCCGCCA
>CAZUEC010000094.1:0-7210 GCA_964618865.1 uncultured Roseibacillus sp.
GTCCCAACCACTCCATTTCCCTTCCCATCCCAACTCCAAACAGATAGTCATTCTCTTAACACATCACCTACACAACGAAGACCTCCGCCCTCAAAAGATCTGCCTGCACACACCTCCCATGCCCGCTAAAAAGAAGACTGCGAAGCCCAGCACTTCCAGTCATGGCATCCTCCACCCTCTTGCGAACTTCGCATCTAGACCGTGAACCTCATTTCTAACGACGCGACAAATCTGGCAGTTCTTCCGACTTTAATCGTTCTTCTACGCGAGCACGAAATTGAGCCCAATCTTGTTTCTTCCAAAATTCAGTAGGTTCATCCGGCATGGACAAAAGAGAGGCGATTTTCGTCGCCACAAAATTTCTGACTTCAATTTTTGGAAAAGTAAAACCCGCACAAGGCCCGCTATATTGATGCGAAGAGGAAGACAGCTTTCTGAGAGTATCGTCATCGAGAAAAGCAGCTAAAAAAGCCACTCGTCGTGCTCGATTTCGATCTTTAAGATACCAATAATTTAACGGATTCATCATTTCCATACGCAAACCGACCGACGCTCGTTGAGCGACTTCCAAATAGTCGGTCCAGATCCCATCATCTTCTAACTGGGCAATTACATGCGTAAAGTTCGCGATTTCGGAGAGCCAATAAGGGCCCTCAACATCTTTTGGAAACTGAGCTAACAAAGGCCTAACTAAAGCAATACAGGCCGCTTGATCGAACTTGGCGAGGTTCTGCAAAACTCCTCGTTTCTGAGAAATACTTTTCAGCCGCAAGGCAAGCTGCGAAAGCGCAGTAACTTTTTGCTCTCTGGGTAACGATGCCTTGACGATCGCTTCCGAAAGGGAAAAAAAATGACATTCCTCGGAAAAATCCGAACTTGGCTTCGAGCAAAATTCCAAAAGAGAACTCGGGTGCCTCTTCGATAAAATTCGGAGAGGCACCTCATGAAAAGAGACGATCTTGTCAGACTTCCACGTCACCGCAGCCTTTTCGAAGAAATCACGTTCCAAAGCTGGCACTTCATCCTTCTCCTCCGCCAACGAACCTTTCATCTCCTTTATCAACTTTTGAGCTAAATCTCCCAATCGAAAGCGTTGCTCCGGTTTTTTCATAAAAGCGGAATCGACATGTCTAGTTAAACGCTGATCTTCAGCTAGTCTTTGCAATTCAGGTAAAGCAACGAGCCCTTTCTCAAAAATCGCCCGAGCCGGTTGATCCTCTTCCACTGTCTTTTCATCAAAATACCCTAAATGCCTCATCCGACTTTTGAGACTTCCCCACTTTACTAAGAGACCTTCAACGGAATCATCTGGTGCATGCCGAGCATGAACTTCTCGCCCCAGATCTTCGATGAATCGCAAGCGGCTCATCGCATAAAAATCCTCCTCTCGTTCAGAAAAAAGAACCGGAAACTCCTCCTGCAATTGCACCAATTTCTGATGAAGAAAAGCCCAATCAGAACCTTCATCTAGCGTCTTCTCGTAAAAATATTGGTAAAGACATCTCGCTAAAAACTGACGGTAATCACTCCTCAATGCTCCTATGTTTTCCATCGCATTGACGCCATTTAAATACTCAGACTCATGAACCCTCACGATTAAAGCATGAGCCCTCTCCCTCTCTCCCCGTTGAGCAAGGTAGACCGCGGCTAAGAAGGACTCAAAGTTATTGAATTGAGCAACATACCCTTTGAGTTTAGCTTTCGGTTGCTTGAACGAAAACGCCCGAATCGCGGGACGATGCTTGACCTTGGATTCGACAATTTCACGCCCCAATCCTAAGAAAACGGACTTCTTTTGATCGTCGATATTCTTCAGTAAAAACGCGGGACGATAAATCCCTGGATCATGACTTGTTGATGAATTCCCAACACAACGCGTCCCTCCCTGTGTTGCTAAAACTAGGGGCGCATCTTCAGGAGGAAACGGAAGAGAATACTTCTCGGCAAGCGCCACTAACTCTGGAAAATCCACGACCAATGGAAATTCACTGGCCACCTCCTGTTCATCGTGAAAACGCCCACAACTAAAGGAAAGCAAAGCTCCAAGAATCAAAAACAATCTCGTTTTCTTTTTTCCCACAATCCTGAGAATGCCATCACCATCTCACTTCACAAGGCAAAGATAAAAAAAGCCGACCCTTTCGAGCCGACTTTGTAAAATCATTTTAACTCAGCGGAAATAATCCGCGGTCACCTTAGAAATCCATTCCGCCGTGGTCGTGGCCAGCAGGTGCTGCCGCTTCAGGCTCAGGAATATCAGTGATGAGACACTCGGTAGTGAGCATCAGTCCAGAGATAGAAGATGCGTTCTGAAGTGCACTCCGAGTCACCTTAGTTGGGTCAACAACTCCGGCCTCAACGAGGTCACCATATTCACCAGTCGCCACATTGTAACCTTCGTTACCTTTACGTCCCTTAACTTGCTCAACAATGAGCGCGCCTTCGAGACCTGCGTTGGCGGAAAGCTGACGAAGAGGAGCTTCGATCGCTTTGGAAACAATAATTGCTCCAGTTGCTTCATCACCTGAAAGACCGAGGTCACCAACTTGTCCGAAAGCACGAATAAGAGCCGTACCACCTCCGGGCACGATTCCTTCTTCGACAGCCGCACGAGTAGCGTGAAGAGCATCTTCAACGCGAGCTTTCTTCTCTTTCATCTCAGTTTCAGTCGCAGCGCCAACATTAATGACCGCTACTCCACCAGCCAACTTAGCAAGACGCTCTTGGAGCTTCTCACGGTCATAATCAGAAGAAGTCTCTTCGATTTGCTTACGGATTTGATTCACCCGACCAGTAATTCCGTCGCTAGTTCCGTTACCTTCTACGATAGTAGTATTCTCTTTCGTGATCGACACTCGCTTAGCTTCTCCAAGCTCATCAAGCTCGAGATTCTCAAGCTTCAGACCGAGATCTTCAGTGATACAACGACCACCAGTAAGAATCGCCAAATCTTCGAGCATCGCCTTACGACGGTCACCAAAACCAGGAGCCTTCACAGCCGCAATATTAAGAGTTCCGCGAAGCTTGTTTACAACGAGAGTAGTGAGAGCTTCACCTTCCACATCCTCTGCAATAATAAGAAGCGGACGACTCGTCTTCGCCACTTTTTCCAAAAGAGGAAGCATGTCCTTGAGAGAAGAAATCTTCTTCTCGTGAATCAAAATATACGCATTGTCGAGATTGCACTCCATGGTCTCGTTGTCGGTTGCGAAGTAAGGAGAAAGGTAACCCTTATCGAACTGCATTCCTTCCACCACATCGAGAGTGGTCTCGATACCCTTGGCTTCTTCAACAGTGATGGTTCCATCCTTACCCACCTTGTCCATCGCTTCTGCAATGATGTTGCCGATTTCGGCATCCCAGTTGGCAGAAACAGTAGCAACCTGTGCGATTTCCTTGCTATCAGAAACCTCTTTAGAGATTTCTGCGAGCTCAGCAACGATTGCTTCCGCGGCCTTTTGAATTCCACGTTGAAGGCTGATAGGATTAGCTCCCGCAGTCACATTGCGAAGACCTTCACGGTAAATCGCTTCCGCGAGCACAGTCGCAGTTGTTGTTCCGTCCCCTGCAATATCAGAAGTCTTGGAAGAGACCTCTTTGATAAGCTGAGCACCCATATTCTCATAAGGATCATCGAGCTCAATCTCTTTAGCAACTGAGACCCCGTCCTTAGTTACGGTTGGGGAACCAAATTTCTTGTCGAGAATGACGTTGCGGCCAGATGGCCCCAGAGTCGCCTTCACCGCACGCGCTAACTTTTCCACTCCACGCAAGAGTGCTTGGCGTGCCTTTTCGTCAAATTCTAATTGTTTTCCTGACATATAATTATTTCTACGAGATTATTAGTATTTAGTCTTCAACAACACCGAGGACATCAGACTCGGAAAGAATCAATAGATCCTCCCCGTTCACTTTTACATCTGTTCCGCCATATTTAGAGATGAGCACTTTATCTCCCACCTTAACGGAAAAAGTAATTTCATTCCCATTGTCGTCCTTACCACCAGTGCCAAGAGAAATAATCTCAGCCTCCTGGGGTTTTTCTTTTGCACTATCAGGAAGAACGATCCCTCCAGCAGACACTTCTTCAGCTTCCAAGCGCTTGATCAGCACTCGAGCTCCGAGCGGTTTAATACTAGCCATATTTTTGTTTCTGGTTGTTTGTTTAGTTAAAAAGGTCCACCCCCTTCTCTCCTTGAGATCAGGGCAGAAAACTTAATTTAAAATCTACTTTTCGTCGACGACTTCCGCGTCAACAACTTTGCCCTTAGCCTTACGAGGCTCAGCATCTTCTGCCGCTCCTTCATCAGCGGGAGCTCCACTCATATCTGGCATCTCACCACCAGCAGCACCTCCTGCTGCTTGTGCCGCTTGCGCAAGGTCGCCGAGAGTCTTTTCTAACTCGGCTTGCGCTGCCTTAATGGAATCAAGATCATCTGCCTTGAGAGCATCTTTCACAGCCGTGACTTTCTCTTCAATTCCAGCCTTCAATTCAGCAGGAGCTTGGTCACCCATCTCTTCGAGCTGCTTCTCAACCTGGAAGACCATATTCTCGGCGCCATTTTTGACATCAACTTCTTCCACCCGGGCTTTGTCTGCCTCCGCATTTTCTTCCGCTTCTTTTTTCGCGCGCTCGATTTCCTCATCGGAAAGACCACTGGAACCTTCAATGGAAATCTTTTGCTCTTTGCCAGACTTCTTGTCCGCAGCTGAGACGTGCAAAATTCCATTCGCATCAATATCAAAAGTCACTTCAATCTGAGGCATCCCACGTGGAGCAGCCTCAATCCCATCAAGCCGGAAGTTTCCTAACAATTTGTTATCCACAAACATGGGGCGTTCCCCCTGACAAATGCGAATATCAACCGCAGGCTGGTTATTGACCGCAGTCGAGAAAATCTGAGATTTCTTCACCGGAATCGTAGTATTACGCTCGATCATCGGGGTAGCACGACTTCCTTCGGTCTCAATAGAGAGGCTCAATGGAGTAACATCGAGAAGAACAACATCCTTCACATCCCCCATCAGAACACCACCCTGAATACCTGCTCCAATCGCAACCACTTCATCTGGGTTCACTCCCTTATGGGGCTCTTTCCCTGCAAGCTCCTTCGCCGTTTCATGCACTTTTGGCATCCGCGTCATTCCACCCACGAGAACAAGCTCTCCAATTTCGCTTGGCGACAGACCTGACTCTTTAAGGCAACGCTCAACTGGAGCCTTAGTGCGCTCAAAGAGACTATCGGTCAACTGCTCCAACTTAGCTCGAGACAACTGCAACTGAATATGCTTAGGACCATTTTGATCCGCAGTGATGAACGGTAGGTTGATATCATAGGTAGAGGAAGAAGAGAGAGCGATCTTAGCCTTCTCCGCCTCTTCCTTAATACGCTGCAGCGCATCCGGCTGACCACTCAGATCCATACCTTCAGCAGTCTTAAATTCGTCGAGAATAAACTGAATGAGAGTATTGTCCCAATCATCACCACCGAGTTGAGTGTCCCCATCCGTAGCAAGCACTTCGAAAACACCATCTCCAATTTCTAACACCGAAATATCAAAAGTTCCTCCTCCGAGATCATAAACTGCAATCTTCTCATCAGATTTTTTGTCCAATCCATAAGCCAAAGAAGCTGCTGTCGGCTCATTAATAATACGACGCACCTTCAGACCTGCGATTTCTCCCGCCGCCTTAGTCGCATTTCGCTGCGAATCATTAAAGTATGCAGGGACCGTGATCACAGCTTCCGTGATCGTCTCACCAAGCTTGGCTTCCGCATCAGATTTAAGCTTACCTAAAATCATGGCCGAAATCTCTTGAGGGGAATACGCCTTCTTCTCTCCATCGACCTCAACCTGAATGTGAGCATCACCATTTGCAGATTCCACAATCTCGTAAGGCACCTTCTTATCCGCATCACTCAACTCTGAGAATTTACGACCAATAAGACGCTTAGCAGAAAAGATGGTATTCGTCGCGTTCGTCACCGCTTGCCGTTTGGCAGCTTGTCCGACGAGTCGCTCTCCTCCTTTTCCAAAAGCCACTACTGATGGCGTAGTGCGAGCTCCTTCCGAGTTTTCCAATACCACTGGCTCTCCGCCTTCCATGACTGACATGCAAGAATTAGTGGTTCCCAAGTCGATTCCTAAGATTTTCGGCATTATAAATAATCTTTCTAGCTTTGAATTTTTCCCACGCGGACACTCCCGCAGTTTCTGACTAAGCTCTTCGCAAGAACTGGACCAAGACTGATCTTCAATGAATTATAGAGAAAAAAACGCTCTCAACGGATCAGAATGATCCCTTTTGTCTCACTCACAACGGTCAAAGTGACGCAGTGAGACAAGATGGGCCCTTAAGGCAAAATGGGGAGAATGATGGACAGCTGATTAGAAGGCGGAAACTCTGGTGTGTCCGGAGTTGCAAACTCACCAGTCACCGGGTCCCATCGATAAGGCTGCCCATAAATGGGATCGACGGGAACAGCCTCACCCTTCATCACTTCAAAAGCGGTTTTATAAAATCCAAAAACACAGATTGCCCGCAACATCCCAGCATTCCACCCACGCTCAGAATCATACAAATCAGAAATTAGCTTTTGGCTACGTTCTGACAAATGACTAAACTGACGGTTCTCGAATTTCCTTACGAGATTTGGATAATCAGAAAGAGAACTTCCTGATAACAACTCTATTTTCTCGGTAAAAAAACGAGCGTGAGCATCGAGAAACACCGACGCGTCTCGAATCGGGTAAGGCTCTTCCTCATCCACAATGACCGGATAAATCATTTGAGCCGAAAAATGCCACTCTCCTCGATAAACCTCTGCGAAATCCTTCGGAAATCTCATCACATCCATAAAAACCTCTTCCCACTTAGAGACCTCAATTTTCTGATTTCCCAACGTTGGAAAAATCACATCGAAAACAAAGTGACACACCTGTAAATCACCTAAAATACGAATCGTCTCTAAGTAGAGACATCTGATTTCAAATTTCCCTAACATCCGAACCAATCCTCGAGCAGCTTTGACCGCAGTTCGCGCTCCAACTTCATCTCCATTGGTTGCCGCAACCTTCGCTTCTAACAAAAGCGCTTCCTGACAAGGTAACAGAAAACTCATTCTCTCATCAATCAATTGATCGACTGCAAACCCCATATAAGACACTTCCTCAAGGAGTCCAATCTCACGAATTTTAGCGAGGACCG
>CAZUEC010000095.1:0-7210 GCA_964618865.1 uncultured Roseibacillus sp.
GGCTAGCTGGATTCTAGTGCTTCCTTTGGTATTAGCGACTCTTGGACCAAGTTTGCTTTATATGGTGAGTCAGCGTTATTTGTATCCGAAGTCGTGGTGGAAGAAGTTTGTGGATTTGCCTGGAATGGTGGCTTTGGGGTTTGGAATTTGTATTTCTAATACTAAGGCGGTGGTAGAAGCTTTGCTAGGGGTGAAGAGCGGGTTTATTCGGACTCCTAAGAGTGGTAGTAAAGAGGTGAAGAAGTATAAAACTAAGGTGGGTTGGGTGCCTTTGGCGGAATTGACTGCTGCAGTCTACTGTGCGCTGACGGTGATGGTTTATGTTTCACAGGGGATTTTTGGCGGGATGATTTACTTCTTATTTTATGGAGTGGGTTTTCTAACGGTCGGTCTTAGAACTCTTGCTGAACAGCGAGGTGGGTTATGAGGCAAAACTCTTGGCGTTGGTTGGTCTTTACCGCGTCGATTCTAGTGTTTGTTGGAATTGGTGCTCTTTGGAGTTGCTTGGAACGAATTGAAGATGCTGGGCACTGGCGCATTGGCTTTTCGCTGGTGGAGTGGGCGGCGATGTTTGGAGCGGTTTTTGCGTTTCCTAATCTAGAGCGAAAAAAAGCAGTTTACCTGTTAGGATTGGCTGCAATTCTGGTTCGGCTTTCATTTTGGAATGCGCCTGTTTCTAACGATGTGAATCGTTATGTGTGGGAAGGGCATCTTCTTTGGGAGGGGCATAGTCCTTACGCGACGGAGGCAAGTGATGAGAGCTTGGCTCATCTGCGTGACGAGTTTTGGGAAGGGATGAATACGCGTGAGCGGATGACTGCTTATCCTCCGGGGATGGAGTTGGTGATGGCGGGAGCGAGTCGCCTATGGTATCACTTACATATTTTCAAGTTGATCGCTTTGATTGGGGATCTGTGGATTCTAGCTCTGTTAGTGATTCTCTCTCGAGAGTTTGTGCGGCCGGTGAGGTGGTTGGGTTTGTATGCGTTTAATCCGATCGTGCTCTCGAGTTTTGCGGTAGAAGCTCATTTCGATAGTCTCATGGTGGCTCCGATGTTGACTGCTCTATTAATGGCTTCGCGCGAGAGGTGGAAGGGAGCGTGGTTTTGGCTTGGTTTTGCAGTTCAGATGAAAATCATGGCGGTTATTCTGGCGCCTTTGCTTCTGGTGGGCGGGAATCGCAGGGCAATTCAGCAATGGTTGAAGCGTCCTTTTCAAGAGTTTGGGAGTTGTGGGATGCAGGTGTTGCGGCAAATGTGGCCTTTCTTGTTAATGTTGATTTTGCCGAGTTTGTTCTTTTGGAGGTATCTGGGGAATATGCTTTATGGGCTCCTGGCTTTTGGGAGTCAGGGTGCGTTTAATGGGGGGTTGTTCGATGTTCTCATTATGTTGGGGGTGCCGAATATTCCGACCCGACTTTTGGGGACGGCAGTCTTTTTGGGGAGTATTTTTGTTTTTCTCAGAGCTTTGCTTCACGAAAAAGAAAAGGACTATTTCAAGATGGGGTTTTGGATTTTTTTGGTTCTGTTGGTGTTTTCTCCTGTTGTTCACTTTTGGTATTTGACGTGGGTGGTGTGGTATTTGGTGATTCGACCTATCCCGTCGCTGTTGGTTCTTTGTGGGACTTCTTCGGTTTACTTTCTCACTTGGATTTTTTCGGAACTGGGATGGGGCTGGGGATATCCTAGGGAGTTTGTGGTGGCCTCTTGGTTGCCATTTTTTGCCCTTTTCCTTTGGGAGATCCGATATTGGCGGAGCCGTGGAAGGAGGAAGAATTATCCGGAAGCGGAATCGATAAGTGCAGTGGTTCCTGTTTATCAGGAGGGGCCGGGTTTGAAAGATTTCCTAAAAAAATTGGAAGATGCGAGCTCTGGACTACAGGAGATTGTTGTTGTAGATGGGGCTGGAGATTTAAAGGGTGAAGAGGATTGGGGTTCATTAGTTCGAGTGATTGAGAGTGAGCGGGGTCGAGGGCGACAAATTGCGAAAGGAATCAAAGAAACTACTGGAGATTTAGTAACAATTATTCATGCGGATACTCAACCTCGACAAGGCTGGGTGAGTGAGGTTTATAGGGCGGCAAAGAAAACTCCTCGAGCTTCGGCGTTTGCTTTGGGGCAACGGTTTGAAAAAATGAGTTTAGGTTTGTTGGTGATCGAGTGTCTCAATGAAATGCGAGTGGCGTTTGGAGGGACTGTTTTTGGCGATCAAACGATGATTATTCGCCGGCAGGCTTTGGAAGAGGTGGGCGGCTTTCCGGAGCAACCTCTTATGGAGGATGTGGAGGTGAGTAACCGGTTACGGTTGAAGGGAGAGATTGTTTATTTAGGAGGGGAATGGTTGGTTTCGGCTCAGAAGTGGCAACGGGGGTTTTGGGATAGGTTTAAGCAAATTATTGGTTTGATGATTCGCTATGGTTTCACTCGCGTGAGGGGTAAGCGGCATGCTGAAAATTTGTCGAACCAGTTGTTCGAAGAGTATTATCCTGATGATTCAGGAGAGGAGGACGAGTAGTCCGCTTGAATTTGGGAGAAGGGCGAAGTTGCTCTGGGCGGGTTGCTCTGGGCGGGTTTGAAGGGTGATTCCAAATTAGGCAGGTTTTTGGACTTACCGTGGTCATGAAAATTTTTTACAGTGAGGGGAGTTATGTCAACGCCACCGCCAATGCCTAAAAGTAGTCCTGTGAGTTACAGTCTGGAGGAGTTTGTTCAAACGACTTCCGAGATCGATAAGGGTCATGGCTTGTTTGAAAAAGAGACTGATCGCTTGCTCGAAGTGAATCTTAACGGACGGGTGAATATGAAGAAGGGGGCCATGGTTGCTTATGAGGGAGCGATTAAGTTCACCCGTGAGGGGGCTCTGGACCAAGGAATGGGTGGTCTTTTGAAAAAGGCGGTTTCAGGTGAAGGGATGCAGATTACTTATGCCGATGGGCAAGGAAAGCTGTATTTGGCGGACGCGGGGAAGAAGGTGAGCATCATCAAGTTGAATGGGGAGAGTCTCTACGTGAATGGCAATGATATGTTGGCTTTCGAGCCAACTTTGGAGCACAAAATTTCTATGATGAGAAAGATGGCTGCGATGATGGCGGGCGGTCTTTTCAATGTGTTTGTGAAAGGGCAAGGGATGCTTGCGATTACGAGTCATTATGAACCGAGAACTCTGCGAGTGACTCCTGGTCAGCCAGTTTTCACGGATCCGAATGCGACGGTGGCTTGGAGTGGGAATTTACAGCCAGAGTTCAAAACTGATGTTTCGTTGCGTAGTTTTGTGGGTAGGGGAAGTGGAGAAAGCTTCCAGATGAAGTTCGATGGGGATGGTTTTGTGGTGATTCAGCCTTATGAGGAGATTGTGATGGCACAATCTACGCGTTAAGAAATTTTGGGAAAAAGCTGGAAACAAGCTCCTAGGTGGTGATTTTGCGTTCTTTTGGCCTCAAAAGCTTCGGAAATTGTCCTGAAACCGTTTAAAAAAGGCGTTTCCGAATGGGAAAAGGTAGCGTATGCTTTCCAAGCTTGGGGGGGCGAAGAAGTTTCGAACTCCCCGCATGTAATCGCACTCTTATGTCTGATCAACCTGATCCTCCCCGCGACGCTAAAAAGTCCGGCAATGAGCCGAACTCAAATTGGCGTGTCTTTCTGCTCTTTGGTCTAGCAGTTACGATTATCGTTCTCGCCTTCACTATGAGTAATGAGGGGAGTGTGCAAAAAATCTCATGGCCTAAGTTTCAAGAGTATCTTCGCAAGGACCAAGTGGTTATGGGGGATAAAAAGAAGCTTCTTCAAGTTGTGGAGTCTGGAGGACCTTCGGGTTCGGTGATTAAGGGCTATTTCTTGAAGAAAGCTCCCAAGGAGAAGTGGGAAGAAGGGGATAAGTTTCAGGTGCCGGTTTCTCTTTCGGTAACTCGGGAAAGTCTGAGTGATCTTGTGGGTGATCTGGCTCGTTACGAAGAGGGCACTTCGGGAGAAGGGGAAGAGATGTCTTTCCGGGAGTTTAAGTCTCTTCTCTGGAGAAATGCGATCGTGCTTGAGGGGGGACCCGATTCTTTGAAGATGATTACCACTCCAGGCAGTGATAATGCTTTAATAGTGGGTCGAACCAAGAAGCTTGCGAATGTGGCGACTCCGAAGGGTAAGGGGCCGGAGACTTCTCGCTTTAAGGTGGAGGTTCCAAGTTACATGTCCAAAGAGTTGGATTATCTCATTCGGAATGGGGCAGTGTTAGAAAAAGATAGTGGTCTTTTGCAGTCGATTCTTTTGAGTTTTCTTCCGTTTTTGATTTTGCTTTTGCTGCTCTTTTTCTTGTTCCGTCATCAGATGAAGTCGGCAGGGCGGGGAGCGATGAACTTTGGGAAAAGCAAGGCGCGCTTGCTGTCGATGGATAAAAACAAAGTGACCTTCAAAGATGTTGCTGGGATTCAGGAGGCGAAAGAGGAGTTACAGGAAATCGTTGAGTACTTGCGTGATCCTCGAAAATTCCAGAAACTTGGAGGAAGTATTCCTAAGGGGGTTTTGATGGTGGGTTCTCCGGGAACAGGAAAGACGCTTTTGGCTCGGGCGATTGCTGGGGAAGCTGATGTGCCTTTTTTCTCAATTAGTGGTTCGGACTTCGTAGAAATGTTTGTGGGAGTAGGTGCTAGTCGAGTGCGCGATATGTTTGAGCAAGGAAAGAAGAATGCGCCTTGTTTGATTTTTATTGATGAGATTGATGCGGTGGGGCGCCATCGTGGTCATGGAATGGGTGGCGGCCATGATGAACGAGAGCAGACTTTGAATGCTCTGTTAGTGGAGATGGATGGATTTGATACTCAAGAGGGAATCATCATCATTGCGGCTACGAATCGACCTGATGTGTTGGATCCTGCATTGTTGCGTCCGGGTCGTTTTGATCGTCAGGTGACAGTGTCTCTTCCAGATGTGAAAGGTCGTGCGGAAATTCTTCGTGTTCATTCGAAGAAGATTAAGCTTTCTGCAGACGTGGATTTGGGAGTGATTGCTCGGGGTACTCCTGGTTTCTCTGGAGCGGAGCTGGCAAACTTGATTAATGAGTCTGCGCTTCTTGCGGCTCGTAAAAATTTGAAAGCGGTCACTCTCTCTGAACTTGAAGAAGCTCGCGATAAAGTGCGTTGGGGTCGCGAACGCCGTTCTCTGGCGTTGAGTGAAGATGATAAACGTAAGACGGCTTATCACGAAGCTGGTCACGCGATTTTAAACGTGATTCTTCCGAATACGGATCCTTTACATAAGGTGACGATCATTCCTCGTGGCCCTTCTTTGGGTTCGACCATGTTCTTACCTGAGAAGGATAAGTTCAGTTACCATAAGCTGGAAATGCTCGATGAGTTGGTGGTTTTGATGGGTGGTCGTGTGGCCGAGGAGATTGTGCTTGATGATGTGGCCAGTGGAGCGAGTGGTGATATTCGGATGGCGACTAATCTTGCACGTAGTATGGTCTGTGAATGGGGAATGAGTACTGCCCTTGGAATGGTTGAGTATGGAGATGGAGGCGGGGGTGAAGTTTTCCTCGCTCGTGATATGGGTAAGTCCAAAAATTATTCTGAGGCGACCGCGCAAATGATTGATTCGGAAATCAAGCGCATCATCGATGAATCTTATGCGAAAGCGACCGAGTTACTCACTAAGCATCGTAAGGATATGGATGTGATTGCAGAAGCGCTGATGGAGTATGAGACTCTCGATGGTTCTCATATTGCAGAGTTGATGGAAACCGGCACGATGTCCAATCCACCAAAGTCTCCCAAGCCACCCGAGGTTCCAGATGATAAGCCTAAGACGACACCATCTGCGGCGGATTCTTCTTCGAAGGATGACGGCGATCCCTTGGCTGGTGATGTGGTTGGAGTTCCCGCTTAGGGTCGAGTTCTCGAACGATTTTTTTAAGAGGTCGCTGATGAATCAGCGGCCTTTTTTGTTTATTTTTTCATGGCCAGAAAAGTGATAACTCCGGCGGTTTCTTCGGGGTCGTTTTCTTCTCGATCGAAATCATGAATGATTTCTTTGATTTGAAAACCGGTGGCGTCTAACAAATTTTTCCAATCATCTTCAGTGCAGTAGCGGATGATTTGGGTCGATTCATGGATCTTTTCGGAAACTTTGTGCTGTAAAATTTCATAACGGTGGATCCGAGTGAGGATCTGAGTTGTTCTATCAATAGAGTGTTTCGTGGTGAGCTGAGCGGTTCTTCCGTCGGGTAGGGTGAGGTTGTGGTCGGGGTAGAATTCGTTTTCGGGGAGTTCGTTCTCTAGTTCGGCATAGGGATAAAAAACGGAGAAATAAAGTCCACCTTCTGGAGAGAGGAGATCGGCTACTCGTTGAATGGAGGCAATTGGGTCGGGGAGTAATTGAAGGGTGAAGGCTGGAATGGCGATGGCTTGATAAAAGTGGTCGCGGGGAAGAGCAAATAGGTCGCAACAATGAAGTTTGGGAGGGGGTGTTAGATTTTTCGCTGCCTTTTCACAAAGTCGAATCATTTCTGGAGCGTTGTCCAATCCTTCTATTTGGAAGCCTTCTTTAAAAAGGGGAAGGAGGAGTCGACCAGAGCCACATCCGAGTTCGAGAGTTAATCCAGGGTGATGCTTTAGGAAATCACGTAGTAAGGGTAATTCTGCGGGAGGCCCTTCGGCTTCCCAGAAGGCATCATGTAGTTCGGCTTCTAATGATTGATACAAGGTGTTTTATTTTGGAAAGGGGAATTCGAGAGTGCGAGGAGAAATCGGAAAAGTTGAGGGGTTTTTCTTAAGTTGACGAAGCTGGGTGGCAAGTTGGTGATTTTCCGGTTGGAGTCTGGCGCGGGATTTGCTTTGTGATTCATGAATGAAGTTAATCCGTCGTACTACTTTTTCCCGCATGAAATTGCGTTTGGCTCGTCTTTATGGGTCAGAAAAGGCAGAGGAATTGGCAGATCGGCTTTATATGATCATGGGGCGTTATGGAGTTCAGCCTCGGGATGGTTATGAGATGGGAGCGGAAGCTGTGAATTGGACGGAGCAAGATGTGGTGCTGATTGCTTATGGTGACATGATTCAGAAAGAGGGGGAGAAGCCGTTGATGACGCTCAAGTCTTTTTGTGATCGTCGGTTGCGCGATGCAATTAACGGCATTCATATTTTGCCGTTTTCGCCATCGAGTTCGGATGGGGGGTTTTCGGTGATCGATTATCGCAAAGTGGAGCCTGCGATGGGGAGTTGGCT
>CAZUEC010000096.1:0-7173 GCA_964618865.1 uncultured Roseibacillus sp.
GAATTTGGAGGGTCCCGAAATCGCTGCTGATGGGACGACGTTGATTACGGGGCAACCTCTCGGTTCGACTGCGTTGGTTGAGCGAGGCAGTGATTTGGTGACTTGGTCTTCGGAGTCTTATTTTTTGGATCGTTCTAACGAGGCTACTCAATCTGAGATTTTGACGAGAGAATTTTTTCGTTTGCCGATTCCGACAACTTTAGTGACTTGGCCGGTGTCGGCGCCGGCGCCGGGGACTTATCGTGGGAGGACACTTACGTTTACGACGAGTGGGAATACGCTTGTGCTAGCGATTAATACATTGGAGAACTCTGCACTAGGAACGTTAACAATTGATGGTATTGAAAGTCCAATCACAGAATTGAGAGAAGAGTTTACCAATCCTTATGGGGCATCGTTACTGGTGTTTTCGACGGGGTTTGCGCCGATTCGCTTTGAGCTCGGAGCTGATTCTAACACAGGAGGGCGGACGAATTTGACTGTGTTTACTTTGGCTCCTCAGTCTCTTTCTGGTTCCTATGTGTTAGCGATGCCTTAGCATTATTTTGAAGTTCGACCGTGTTCTTTCTATTACGAGTTTGGGGAAAGTGTTTTGCCAGTTTCTACATTATGAAAGGGGAGGTCGATTTTCGATAGAGTTAGAAATGAGAAGTTTCAAAAGACTCAGTCGTTCTCCTGAACTCATGAGAGTTCTTCTTTTTCTATCACGGCGACGATGCGAGCTTTCTCGAAATCGAAGGAGGTCATCTCGACTTGGACTGTGGTTCCGGGAAGGAGTTGAGGTCGGAGCGGGAGAGCTGCTCGGGTGAGATGGCCTAGCGTGATTTTGCCATTTTTGAGGGCGAGGAAGACGGTGCGTTCGTCTCTTTCATCGGTGACGGTGGCGGTGGTGACGATGGGTTCAGCGGGCATTGTTTTTTGAGGTTAGAGGTGCTGGATATTGAAGACAAGGGAACTCGTTTTTGGATGGAGGGCGGTTGAAGGTTATTTGATTAGGCTACTTTTTTCAGCTTACAGTGAGGGCAGTTCTGGCATTTTGAGCTACAAGTTTTCTTTGGTTTGGGTGGTCGCACTGATTGGTCGATACGGCGTTTGAGGCCAGTTGTTTTTTCGAGAAAACGTTCAATATGTCCAAAAAAATCAAAATGATCTAAGAGAGGGTTGAGCCAGTCGGTGACGGTGCAGTAGCTTCGATCTTTGGGGTCTGTGTGATGAATCGCATGTCCGCGGGGGCTTTGCAAAATTTTTGCTTTTTGGAGATAGGTGATCACTTTGCCGTTTTCGCGCGGTGAACGGTGAGCCCAACAGTGGATTTCGTTGGTGATGGCACCGAGGGCGGCGGCAAGGATCCAGGTCCAGTGAAACCACCCTAGAATCGAAATCAAACTGAGAATTGAGATTGCGATGAGAATGGTGGGTAGATTGCGTTTCCAAAAATTCGACTTGGTGAAGAAGCGAGGTTCGAAGTGGTGGTGAATATTGGGTTCAATGATCCATTTGCCGAGGAGAGGCCATTTCTGATCCCCGTAGGAGTCTTCTAGCCAGTGAATGATGCCTGAGGTTAAGTCAACTGCGAGGATAATGCCGGTTGTTTGTAAAACAATAAGCCCGATTTCGAAGAGGAGGTTTATGTTCATCGCGGCGAATCGTGGCAGTTCTTTTAAAATCTGTGAAATTGACTATTGTTTTCCAATCATCGATTAGGTCGATGTTTTGTTTTTCTGTTTGAGAGGATTTGGAGGGGTGGCTTTTGCGGTTAAGATCTTCCTTTTTCTTTGATTTAAAGAAGTTTCGAGTCTTATTTGAAATGAGATATGAAAACGTGCGATTCGGTCTACTTGGTAATTCTTTTAATGGGTTTTTTTGCGCGCGTTTGCGCTTCTGAGACTCTGGTGCCGATTCCGGTTTATGATTTAACGGGGAACATTACGGAGAGTGGGATGGGGGAGGTTGGTCTTTTGAATTTTTCTCCCAATCCCCAACGTCCAATCACTCATTATGATGTTGTCACTTCCATGCAGAGGGTGACGGAGATGGAAGAGATTAGGGCGATCGTAGTAGAGGTGGATCAAGCGAATTTTTCGTTAGCTCAACTGCAAGAAATTAAGCGGGCTATGGCTTTGGTAAAAGATGCAGGTAAAGAGGTTTGGCTTTATTCTGATATACTCAGTTTTAAGACTGCTCTTTTAGGCTCGGCAGCTAGTCAGTTTATTGTGAATCCTGAGGGGAGTGTTTCGATGAGTGGATTGTACAGTGAGAATATGTACTTCAAGGGTTTACTCGACAAGGTGGGAGTAGAAGTAGATGTGGTCCACGTCGGTGATTTTAAGTCAGCAGGTGAAAATTATTATCGTGCCGGTCCTTCGGAGGCTTCTTTGAAGCAAAGCGAAATTTTGTTAGATTCTCTTTACGTTAGTCTTCTTACTGAGATTGCGGTCGGACGAGGAGTGACGCGTGATTCTCTTCAGTCCTTTATTGATGAGGGAGTCGCTACTGTGGAAGTGGCTGAAGAATTAGGGTTGGTCGATCGTTTGCAGTGTCGCACAGATTTGGTGTTGGAGTTACAAAAAGTGTATGGAGAGGAGCAGGTTTTTGATCGGAACTATGTGCGTAATGGAGAGAAGCAGCCGGAGATCGGAGGTTTTTTTGATTTAATGAAGTTACTTTTTTCTTCTGGAAAAAATAGTAAGCCTACAGAGGATTATGTGGCGGTGGTGGTGTTTGAGGGGGGGATTGATTTAGTTTCTATTGATCCGGTTCGGGAGGAGATTTTGCGACTTATGGATGAGGAGAAATGTCGAGCTCTTGTTTTGCGGATTAGTTCGCCTGGAGGTTCAGCTTTAGCTTCTGAGATTCTTTGGGAAGCGATCGATGAGTTCTCACAGACAGAACGTCCGGTTGTTGTCTCTATGGGTGCAGTGGCGGCAAGTGGAGGTTACTATATTGCGAGTGGAGCGGATGTTATTTTTGCGGATCCGATGTCAATTACGGGGAGTATAGGGGTGGTGGGTATGAAGGTTGCGTTGGGTGAGATGATGGAGAAAGTTGGAATTACTACGCATGCCATTCAGAAAGGAAAGCATGCGGATCTCTATAATAGCACTCGTCCGTTTTCTCGGAACGAACGCAAGATAGTCCGTGAGTCGATGTTAGATGTTTATGGCACCTTTAAGAAAAGAATCATTGAGGGTCGAGGGGAGCGCTTGGTGGGAGATTTAGAAAAGCTGGCAAGAGGACGAGTTTATTCTGGTCGTGATGCCTTGAGGGTTGGATTGGTCGATGAGATGGGGGGATTGAATGATGCGATTGCGAAGGCCGCAGAACTGGCTGACTTAGAGGATGTTCAGTCATTGATGTTTCCTGAACCAAAGAGTGCTTTTGATTCTCTTTTTGAGACTCAAGGCGATGCTGGGAGTGATCATTTCTTGAGTTTACAGTCGGTCCGAAAGCCTTTTTCTTGGATTCCTGAGCTGATTCAAGAGGAGGGGATTTTGGCTTTTTTACCAGAAGAGAAGCGGAGGGAAGTGGTGGCGGGTTTACATCAATTGCGAATTTTGGAAGAGGACCGAATTCAGCTTTTAGCGCCTCCGTTGCCGAGATTTTAGGACTATTGACGGTTCCAGCCGAGATAGTTTTGTAGGATTTGTAGCGCGGCGGCTTGGTCGATGATGTTTTTGTGGTCTTTGGCTTTTTTGCCGGCGAGTCGGAGCTGGGCAGCAGCTTGGATGGTGGTGAAGGACTCGTCATGGAAGATGAGGGGGAGGTGGGGAAAAGTTTGATGAAGTTGGTCTCCAAAAATACGAATTTTTTGAGCGGCTTCTCCTTCGCGACCATCAGATTTGAGAGGGAGTCCGAGGAGGAGGGTTTTGATATTTCGTTGCGCTATAATTTCGGCAATGCGCCCTAGAGCGTCGGTTGTGATGCAGTGAATTGTTTCTACGGGATGAGCCGCGATTCCAAAGTCATCAGTGGCTGCAAGTCCGATGCGAGCTTCTCCGTGATCGATGGCCAAGATGGGGTGTTGGTCGTCTGGGGTCATAGTTGTTAGATTTCGATTCCTTCGCCTGGGTCGAGGATGAGAATTTGGTCGAGAATGCCGAGACGATCGGCTTCTTTGAGAAGGCGTTCTTCGGGTTCGTGAGGTTCTTCGTTACCGAGAGGAAAGGTGGCGTAGTGCATGGGGATGATTTTTTTTGCTCCGAGATCGAGGTGGGCTTGGAGAGCTTCTTCTGGGTTGAGGTGAACGTCGCGCCCACTTGGAGCATCGTACGCTCCGATGGGTAAGAGGGCGATGTCGATGGGAAAACGCTGACCGATTTCCTGGAATCCATCGAAGTATGCGCTGTCACCGGCGTGATAGATGCTACGGTTAGAGGTTCTCACTACGAAGCCGCCGTAGTCGCGATGGGTATCGTGACCGAAACGTGCTCCCCAGTGATGAGAGGGGGTATGGATCACTTCCAATCCATCCCATTTTTGAGTATCCCACATACTCATTTCGCTGACTTGGTTGAAACCAAGTTTGCGAACTAGGGGGCCGGAGCCTTTGGGGACGACGATGCCATTTCGTGATTGAATCTGACGCAATGAGGTGCGGTGCATGTGATCAAAGTGAGCGTGGGAAACGCAAACGAGGTCGACTTCGGGGAGAGTGTTGAGATGGATTCCTGGATGGCGTTGTCTTTTGACGGGGCCCATCCAAGTGGCCCAGTTGGGATCGAAGATGATGGAGTGGTTTGGGAATTGAACGAGAAAGGAGGCGTGTCCGATCCAAGTGATTCTGACTTTGCCTTTTGGGGGTGGTTGAGGATTAGCAGAGAGGGTTTCGCCTTCTGGATGGCGAAACATTTGGGGGATGATTCGATGGCGCCAAAAACGATAAGAACGTTGAGCCCAGCCTTTTTTTGGAGAGAGGCCGGAGTATGATGTTCTCTCGGGTTGAGCCATGGTTTTTAGCAAGATTAATAGCGCTGAAGAAAATTTTTTGCGCGGAGATTAGGGGACGATTGGTGTTGAATGGGTTTTACGCTATTGTTGAAGTGAATTTCTGATTTGAGACTGGTAGTGTTGGGCAAGGTCGGCAGGGGATTGGTCATCGTTGGGGTAGATGATGCCACGGGAGACGTTAATGAGGTTGGGTGCTTTCCGCTGGGTGTTTACGAGGCTGGCGAGATCACCGCCTTGAGCACCAAGGCCTGGAATGAGAAGGGGGATGTCTGGGATATGGGTTAAGGCTTCTGGTTCGGCATTAGTTAGGCCAACTACTAGTCCAACAGTGGAATTGCGATTTTGAGATGAGGCTCTTTCTGCGAAGGCGGCGACTTTTTGATAGAGAGGCTGATCGTCTACCTGTAAACGTTGGAAGTCGGCGCTGCCGCTGTTGGAAGTCAGGGCGAGGAGGTAGAGTCCTTTGCCGCCGGAGTAGTCGAGGAAAGGCTCAAGGGAGTCGTAGCCCATAAAGGGGTTGAGGGTGACGGCGTCTGCTCGAAGATGTTCGAAGCAGGCGATGGCGTAGCGTCGTTGAGTTTCGCCGATGTCGGAGCGTTTGACGTCCAATACGATTGGGATGTCAGTGGGGATGCGAGCTACGGTTCTTTCTAGGAGGGCGAAGCCTTCGCTGCCGAGACTTTCGAAGTAGGCGCTATTTGGTTTGAAGGCGGCGGCATGTGGGGCTGTTTCTTCGATGAGGCGAATGAGATAGTCTTCGACCTCGGAGAGGCGGTTGTGATGATTTTCGACTCGGGGGTCGAGTCCGATGCAGAGATTGCCTACGGAGGAAGTGCGAGCAGTGAGTTTTTCGAGAAAGGTCATAGAACGTTCGGTGTTATCGTTTTTGAACCATTCGAAAAGGGAAGGCCATGAAGAAGTCTTGCAGCGAGAGTTTTAGGAGGGCAGATGCAATTTTTTTTCTCCAAAGAGGGATTTTTTTCTTTTGTGAATCTGATGCCAAAAGAGATACGCGGAGAGAAGGAGAAGTGTGGCATTGAGGCTGATATGGAGGGGGAAATTGGTTGGTTCTTCCGAGGATCCAAAGCAGCCGCAGTTGATATTGAGTCCTTTGTTGGCGGCGGTGGAAAGAGCAATGATGAAGCTGAGGAGCATTGCTGCGATGAGGAGAAGAGCTCCGCGTGTGCCCCATCGTCCTACGATAACAATGGAACCGGTAACGACTTCGAGCCAAGCAATGAGGTAGGCGGCATATCCATCGTAGGGAGGAAAGAGAATTTGGTAGTTGAAGATGTCTTCGGTGAAGGCTGTGAGGTCGCGGAGTTTCAGGGTGCCAACTATCAGAAAAAAGAGTCCTAGACCCATGCGGAGAAGGGGGGGAATCAGGTTTTTTCCGCGTTTGGCCATGAGGGGAAAGCTAGCAAAAGGATTCAGGAGAGGCAAATGGGGGAAGAAGATTTGTTTTTCTTTGAGTGAGTGTTTTGGAGGAGCTTTGGCCGTGTAGAGGAGGGTTGTTTGGAAAAAGAAAAAAAACGGCTTTTAGGAGAGGGCCTTTGCGTTTACGGGTGTCCTTGCCAGAGGCCGCGGAGTGCGGGCTAGTGAACCCGGTCAGGACGGAAACGTAGCAGCCGCAGCTTGTCCCTCATTGCCGTGGTCCTCTGGTTTTTTTTGGTTTGAGGGTGGAGTTTTGATTGTAAAATCAAGGATGCGAGAGGAGGAGGGAGTTCTTAATGCTAAATTTTCAGCAAAAAGAATTTGACGCCGGTTCTATTTGCTGGTTTTTTAGCACCCATGAAAGTGAACAACGAAGTCTTTCGAGAATTGGGAGTGTTTCTATTGATAGGGGCTGCAGTATGTGCCGTTTTGGTTTTTACAGGTTGTAGTGCTCCTTCTGTTTCTGCTCCGGCATCGCCATCGATTTCGATAGAGCCAGTAGGGGGCTTGGAAGAGGCTGCTCAGGTGGAGTCACGTTCTCAGAATTCAGAGAGGGCGAGTTTGTCGAAGAATCGCCCTGGATTGGGGACGGGTTGGGGGCGTCGGATCAATTCGTCTTTGAGTCACACTTATTTTGTGCGTGAGAGTAACCGGCCATTCGGTGGAGTGGCCGCAATTTACTATAATGATAAGGAGGGGATTGAGGCGACGGCTGGGCCATATAAGAATAAAACCTCAGCTTATCAACGGGCTGCTAACGGGGCGGTTGAATGGGGAATTAAGAGTGGGTGG
>CAZUEC010000097.1:0-7164 GCA_964618865.1 uncultured Roseibacillus sp.
GTAACCGGCAAAGGCTTTTACTAGGGTTCCTGGTTGTTTGCTGCGAGCGATGGCTTCTTCTGCTGAGATGCGAACGGCAAATCGCAATTCGTTGTTTGGAGACATCCAAAAAGCAGCGAAAGTGAGGTGAGATTTAGCGACGGGACCTCCGAGGAAGACGGGGATGCGCGATAAGGAGGTGAAGGTTTCATCTTTGAGATAATCACCTACGACAGAATCTGAGCGTTGATTGAGGATAAGTCCGAAGGCTCCTTCGTTTGAATGTTGTGCTAATAAGACGACTGATCGGTGAAAAATGCTTTCGCGAAGAGAGGGATCGGCGATGAGGAGGTCGCCTTCTGTTATTGTTTGCGTTTGAGAAGGAATATTAAACACACACTTAGTTTTCATATTCCTAAGCATGGGTCAAGAAGAGGAGGAGATAATAAAGTTAGAAAAGTTATGTATTTAACAAAAGGTGATTATTGTTTTTATGGTAGTAGATTTTGAGGTGTTGTGGTTCTCGTGGCATGGTTGGGTTTTTGGGTTTGGTTTCTATAAAGTGTTTTATTTTAGTTGGTTGTGTTGTTTTGAGCGGTGTTTTTTCAGGTTCTGGCTGAGCGGTGGGTTTGAGTGTGAGGAGTGAAGAGGGGGAAGGGAGAGGTTGGGTTTGTTTTTTTGTGATGTAATGTAATGATATCTTAAATAGATTTGATTTGTTGGGTGTTTGTTTTTGTTTTTTTACATGCTGCGCAATGAAAGCTTGGGCCTTTTTGTGGGCGTTATTAGATTTTCAGCGTGTCGCAAGGGTCAACTCAGTGGCGAATCTCCCTGGTTTTTTTTTTGTTGGCTGCGATGCCGGGTTGTTGGGTGCCTGTGATCTCGATTGTTTTGGAGGTTCGAGGATGGGAGCATCTCACTGATTGGGCTTTTGTGATTCCGTCTTTAGGGGCGATTGTTTCTCCTTTATTTTTAGGAGCCATTGCGGATCAAAGGGTAAATGCTGAGCGAGTGTTAGCCGGGGTGTTAGTTGCTAATTCGTTTGCGACTGCTGCGGCTTTTTGGTTTTTAGGAAAAGGGGATTCGCAGTTTTGGTTTCTCGCTTTTCTATGTGTGAAAGCTTTGGTTGGTGCTCCGTCTTGGTCGCTCTTGATGTCGATTACTTTGACTCATCTCACTCATCCTGAGCGTGAGTTTGGAGTTGTTCGGGTTTGGGGGACGGTGGGTTGGATGGTGGCAGGATGGGGGGTGAGTTTCTTTGCTCTTGATCGTTCTCCTTACACGGGACTGGTGGCTGCGGTGATTGGTTTGTTTGCGGCTGGATTTTGTCTTAGCCTTCCTCCTACTCCTCCGAATGGGTTTGTGAGTAGGTCTTTGTCAGAAAGCTTGGGTTTAAAAGCGTTCGGAATTTTAAGGAATCGAGATACGGCGGTTTACTTTGTGACGGCGTTTCTTTTTTCGCTCCCGCTAGCTGCTTATTACCCATATAGCTCAAAGTATCTGGTGGTGATGGGGGTTGAGAATGTGGCTAGGATGCTCTCGGTTGGGCAGTTATCCGAAATTATCGCGATGCTCTTGATGGGGTGGACGTTCCGGAAGTTTCGTGTGAAGTGGGTGTTTCTTATAGCGCTTGGGGCAGGTTTGTTGCGTTATCTCTTTTATATTTTACCGACTTGGAATGGAGTTCCTGATGGTGAGCAATTGGTTTGGATGTTTGCGGGGATTTTTATGCATGGCTTTTGCTGGACCTTGTTTTTTGAGTCAGGACGTCTCTTTGTGGATCGGAGGGTAGCCAATTCGATGCGAAGCCAAGCGCAGGCGATGCTCACGGTCTGGAGTAGTGGTGTGGCGACGGTTTTGGGGGTTTTTCTCTCTGGGACGCTTTATCGCTGGTGTGTGTTGTCGAATGGCCCGGGTTGGATGGGTTTTTGGTCGATTCTAAGTGCGCTTTGTTTGTTTGCTGCGGTTGTCTTTGCAATAGGGTATCAAGGACGTTCTCGTCTTTCGAGTCGAGAGGAGGAGTAAACTGTTAGGAGGTTTGCTCTGCGATAGGTGGTAGTTGGATGGTGAAGGCGGTTTTTTGTCCCGGGGTTGAGGAGACATTGATGGTGCCTTGGTGGGCTTCTACGCCTCGTTTGACGATAGAGAGGCCTAGTCCGGTGCCTTTGATTTCGTCTTGATTGTGATGTTTTTCGACTCGATAGAATCGTCGAAAGATAAAGGGTAAATCGGCACTCGGAATTCCGACTCCATCATCTGCAACCCAGAGTCGGATGCCGTTTTGATTTTTTTTAGAACCAATTTCTAGTTTGATTGGTTGATTTGGATTTTGTTTGAGGGCGTTTTCGATGAGGTTAAAGAAAATCTGGGTCCAATAAAAACGGTCTCCTAGGAGGGTGAGTGTTTCGTCTTCAAATTTGAGTTTGATGTTGGTTTTTTGTTCGTTGATGACTGGTTCAAGTCGTTCGAGAATATCCTGAATACAGTCTGCAAATGGGAAGGGGGAAATATTTAAGGAGGCTGCTTCACCTGATTCTAATCGAGAAATGACGAGCATGTCTTCTACGAGTCGTGCGATACGGTCACCGTGTTTTTTCATGACCGTTAGGGAACGATTTACGAGTTCCGGGCTATCAAAGTCACCTTCGATGAGGTTTTCTAAGTAGCCATTGATGATAGAGAGAGGAGTTCTCAGTTCGTGAGAGGCGTTGGCTACGAAGTCTTTGCGGACTTGTTCGGCTTGAAATTCGGCGGTGACGTCTCGAATGACTACTCGGGTGATTGTTTTTTTTGCATTTCGGTCGAGGGGGGCGGCATCGATGATCCAGGCGGTTTCTCCGCGTTGTTGAGAGACTCCAGTGAGGAGGGCTTGGTTGGGGAGGACGATGTGTTTGACGACGCTTCTGCCGTTAGAGATTGATTCCTCCATGGCGTTCACGATTCGTTCATCGAGGAAAACTTCTTTGACGTTGCGGCCTTCGACTAAGCGTCCGGCTACTAGCTCGGTTGTTGGTTCGTTAGCAAAGAGAATTAGGCCTTCGGAATTGACGAGAAGGAAGGAGTCTGTGAGGGCATTGAGAAGGGCGTCTTGTTCTCCTCGAAGGTTGCTTTTTTGAAGGGAGAGTTTTTCGCTTGTTTGGGAGCTTTCTTGATTTGCTCTCTTTTTTTCACGGAGCCAGAGCGTCGCAAAAATGGCGGCGATGATGGCTAAGCAAACAATGGAAAGGGAGGACATTTAGGAAACATTCAGACGGTAACCGGTTCCTCGTACCGTTTCCACAAGTTTAGCGTTATCTCCGAGTTTGCTTCGTAGTCGTTTCATGTGGGTATCGAGTGTGCGACTATGAACTTCGTCTGAATAACCCCAGACGGTGCGGAGGAGTTCGTTCCGATCCTGTGGAAGGTCGGGTCGTTCGACGAGGAAGAGGAGGAGTTTGAATTCGGTGGAGGTGAGTTCGATGCGTTCATTGTTGAGGTAAAAGCTCATTGAGTTCTTATCGAGACGAAAGGGGCCCGCGCTGACCTCTACGGTGCCGGGAATGGCTTCGGCACGTCGCATGATGGCATCGACTCGTAAGACGAGTTCTTTTGGCGAAAAGGGCTTAGAAAGGTAGTCGTCGGCGCCTGCTTCTAGACCTTTAATCCGGTCTTCGGTTTGTGCTCGGGCCGTGAGAATGAGGACGGGGGTGTGGGCGGTGCGGTTGTCGCGTCGCAGGTCTTTGAAGACGGAGAATCCATGCTTCCCTGGGAGCATGAGGTCTAAGATGATGAGGTCGGGGCGTTCTTTGAGGGCCAGTTCTTGGCCGGTGAGGCCGTCATAGGCGAGTACCGTTTGATATCCCTTTCGTTCTAGATTGAAGGAGATGAGCTCTGCGACATCGCGCTCATCTTCAACGATTAGAATTTTTCCAGATTCTCCAGTCACGGGAGAATCATAAAGGAAGAGTGGGTGAAAAAGGAGGGTGAATTTGGGTGACGAGATTGTAACTTTGGAGTCGAAGGAGGGCGAAGATGGCTCGACTGAGCGTTGACGAGGCTAGAAGCGGTTGGCTAAGACGTGCTAATCAATGGCTGGTTACACCGAGGATGACATTAAGAGTTTGGATTGGCGGGAGCACATTCGTTTGCGGCCCGGGATGTATATTGGCAAACTGGGAGATGGTTCTTCGCAGGATGACGGGATTTACATTCTGCTTAAGGAGGTTATCGATAACGCGATTGATGAGTATGTGATGGGGCACGGGAAGGAGATTCACATCGAAGTTGATGAGAATGGTCGGGTGGAGGTCAGAGATTTTGGAAGGGGGATTCCTTTAGGGAAGCTCTATGACTGTGCGGCTCAGATTAATACGGGGGCGAAATACGATTCCGAGGCGTTTAAAAAGTCGGTGGGTCTCAATGGAGTGGGTATTAAGGCGGTGAATGCTTTGAGTGATTTCTTTGAAATTCAGGCTTGGCGGGATGGTAAAACCAAAGCGATTGAGTTTTCGAAAGGAGAGGTGGTGGAGGAAATGAAGCGTCCGCGTGCTGATAAGGGACAAGCGGGAACTCGTCTGGCATTTGAGGTGGATACTAAAATTTTTCCGAAACGGGTGAAGTGGCGAGATCCATTTGTAGAGCGGATGTGCCGTTATTATTCTTTTCTCAATCCTGGATTGTGCCTTGTCTACAATGGTAAAAAGTATAAGTCCAAAAATGGACTTCTCGATCTTTTGCGTGAAGAGATGGATGAGGAGGCTCTCTATGAGCCTGTGGTTTTGAAGGGGAAGGATATTGATATTGTCTTCACGCATACGATGAGTGGGGGGGAAGAGTATTATTCTTTTGTAAACGGTCAGCACACGACTCAGGGGGGGACTCATCTCGCTGCTTTTCGAGAGGCATTGGTTAAGACTTTACGGGAATTTTACAAAAAGCAGTGGGATGCTGCTGATATTCGATCTGGGGTAGAGGCGGCAATCAGTGTGCGGGTGGAGGAGCCGGTCTTTGAGAGTCAAACTAAGACGAAGCTGGGGAGTTCTCATATGGCTCCTGATGGAGAGACGGTCCGAACCTTTATTGGGAATTTTTTGAAGGAGGAGTTAGATAATTACCTTCATAAGCACAGTGCGGTGGCGGATGAGTTGCAGAAGCGAATTCTGCAAGCGGAAAGGGAGAGAAAAGAGCTTAAGGGGGTCAAGAAGTTGGCGCGAGATCGAGCTAAGCAAGCCAAGTTACATAATAAAAAACTACGAGACTGTAAGGCTCATTTGGATACGAAGCATAAGCGTCGGAAAGAAACGACGATTTTCATTACGGAAGGCGATAGTGCGAGTGGTTCGATTACAAAGTGTCGAGATGTGGAAACTCAGGCGGTCTTTTCCTTACGAGGTAAGCCGCTCAATACTTTTGGTCTGAGTCGTAAGATTGTATACGAAAATGAAGAGTTTGCTCTTCTGCAGGCGGCTCTTAATATCGAAGATGGTCTGGATGGATTGCGATATCATAATGTGGTTATTGCGACAGATGCCGATGTGGATGGGATGCATATCCGGTTGTTGTTATTGACCTTTATTTTGCAATTTTTCCCTGAGTTGATTCGGGAAGGGCACCTTTCGATCCTTGAAACTCCTCTCTTTCGGGTTCGTAATAAGAAGAAGACTCATTATTGCTATGATGAAGAAGAGAAGGAGGCCGCTTTGAAAGAGCTTGGAAAGGCTGCGGAGGTGACTCGTTTTAAGGGGTTAGGAGAAATTTCTCCTGAAGAATTCGATTTTATGATTGGGCCTGAAATGCGTCTTGATCCGGTGCGAATGGAGGAGGGGAAAAGTCTGAAGGAGATGCTCACTTTTTACATGGGCAAGAATACTCCTGATCGACAGGGTTTTATTATTGAGAATTTGCGCGCTGATGTGGATACGGCTGAAGTTTGATCAATGTTCTTGTTGGAGTTGAGCGAGGTTTTTTTTAAAGAATTTGATTTGTTCTTTGGAGTGAGCGGCTGAGATGGTGATGCGGAGTCGAGCGGAATTTCTAGGAACGGTTGGAAAGCGAATGGCAGGGACGAGGAAGCCTTTTGAAAGGAGTTGTTCGGATGCTTGGAGGGCTTTTTCATTCGTGCCTAAAATGAGAGGAATGATAGGGGAAGAAGATGAGGTTGAGGAGGGGGATAAGGTGTGAATGTTATCCTGTAGACGTTGTCGGAGTCTGGAGCCTTCGGTTGAGGTGATGAGATCAAGAGCAGCATGAGAGGCTGCTATTTGTGCGGGGGGGGGAGCGGTGGAGTAGATGAAGGCTCTCCCTTTGTTGGTGATGAGGTCGATGGTGTTTTGGTCGGCTGCGAGGTAGCCTCCAGCTGAGCCTGCAGCTTTACCGAGGGTTCCCATCTGAAGGTCGACTTTTTCTTGTAGTCCTAATTTTTCAGCTAAGCCGAGACCGTGCTCACCGATAACCCCGAGGGCGTGGGCTTCATCGAGTAAGAGGAGGGCACCGTATTGTTCTTTTAGGGCGATGATTTCGGGGAGAGGGCAAATGTCGCCATCCATGGAGAAGACAGATTCGGTGACAATTAAAATTTTGGAGTGTGCGGATTTTTTCCTCGTGGTTTGAAGAATGCTTTGTAGGCGTTCGATGTTATTATGAGGAAAGGCGCGAATGGTGGCACCTGAGAATTTGGCGGCATCGATTAAGCAGGCGTGGGAGAGTTTATCGAGGATGATTACATCTTCTTTGCCAAGTAAGGATGGGATTGTGGCCATGGCCGTGCTGTAGCCATTGGCGAAGGTGCGGGCATCCTGTGATTGTTTGAGACGGGCGATTCGTTGTTCGAGCTGACGGTGAAAGTCAAAGGTTCCGCAGACGAGTCTTGAGGCGGTGGAGCCAGTGCCGTGTTTTTGAATGGCTTCTTGCGCGGCGTTTTTCAGAGCGGGATGTTGAGAGAGTCCTAAATAATCATTGGAGGAAAAGTTGAGGAGAGGTTTTCCTTCGGAGGTGAGAAGGTGAGGGAGGTCTCCAGTTTGCCAGACCCGTACTGTGCGGAGAAGGTTTTCTTCTTTGAGGTGAATGAGCTCTTGCTCGGGTGAAGGGGTCATTGGGGAGATGGTGCCGAAAAACGATTTTTTTGCCAGTCTTGTGGTTTTCAATTCTTTATCTTGTTTAGACCATTTTTCAAAAGTCTATTCGTCTATCGAGTTTTTTTAAGGTTTG
>CAZUEC010000098.1:0-7094 GCA_964618865.1 uncultured Roseibacillus sp.
TTCCACGAAGGAGTGAATTTGGCGGCGGTGGAGGGTTTGCCTCTGGTGGTGGTGGTGGCCAATAATCAGTATGCTTATTCGACTCCGAATACGCGTCAGTTTTCTGGTGATCTCTTTGCTCGAGCGGAGGGGTATGGAGTGCAAGGTTGGAAGGTGAGGGGAAATAGTTTGTTTGATTGTTTAGAAAAAGTGGGAGGTGCGGTGGCTGCTGCTCGTGCTGGGAAAGGTCCGCAGATGGTTGTGGCTGATTTGCTTCGGTTGGGCGGTCATGGGGAGCACGATGATGGTTCTTATGTGGCGGATGCTTTACGTGCTGGAGAATTGGGTCGTGATTGTTTGGAGGTGGCACGTGAGGAGTTGTTAGGGGATGGAATGATTACAGAAAAAAATTGGATGGATTGGGAAGGGGAAGCGCACGAGGCTGTGATGGCGGCGGTGGCTCAGAGTCAAAGGGAGGCGTCTCCGGACTCACGGAGGGAAGATTGGCGTGCGATGAAGGAGTTGACACCGGAGGGAGCGCTTTAGCAGAAGAGAGATGGGTGAGGTGACTTATATTGATGCTATTCGTGAGGCGCAGCGAGATTTGTTGCAGGAGGATGATCGGGTCTTCATTTACGGTCAAGATGTGGGGCAGTTTGGGGGTGCGTTTAAAGGGACGAAAGGGTTAAAGGGTGAGTTTCCGGAGCGAGTGTTAGATACTCCGATTAGTGAAGATGCGATGGTGGGAGCGGCGATTGGGGCGGCGATTGAGGGGATGCGTCCGATTGTGGAGATGCAGTTTGCGGATTTTTCTTCGATTGCTTTCAACCAGGTGGTGAATCATGCGGCGACTTACTTTTGGCGAACGGGGACTTCGATTCCGATTACGTTACGTTTGCCATCGGGGGGAACTCCGGGTTCGGGGCCGTTCCATAGTCAGATGATGGAGGCTCTCTATTCTCATTATCCGGGAATGATGGTGGTGGCGCCTGCGACGGTGGGGGATGCTTATCACATGTTGAAAGAGTCGGTGAGGTTTGCGGATCCGGTTATTTATTGTGAGCATAAGTTCCTCTATCGTTGGCTTAAGGCGGATAATTTTGAATCTGATGGTCTTCCTCTCAATCAGGCTCGGATCACTCGTGCGGGAAAGCATGCGACGGTGGTGACTTATGCTGCGATGGTGCATGAGGCGGTTAAGGCGGCAGATGAGTTGGCGAAAGATGGCTGGGAGATTGAGGTGGTTGATTTGCGCTGTGTGAAGCCTATTGATACCGATACGATTATGGCGAGTATTGCGAGGACGGGGCGTTTGTTGGCGTTGGGGGAGGCTTTTCCTTGGGGAGGGGTCACTGCGGAGGTGGTTTCTCGAGTGGTGGCGGAGGGGTTTCATCTTTTGGATGCTCCTCCTGCACGTTTGAATGCGAAGGATACTCCGATTCCTTATCATCCTAATCTTTGGCGAGCTCATCGCCCAACTCCTGAGACTATTGGGGTTGCTTTGCGGAAACTTTTAAATTTTTAATACGATGCCTTTAGTAGCAGTTACTATGCCTCAGTTGGGTGAATCTATCGCCGAAGCGACCGTTATTCGACTTGATGTTGAAGTGGGTGGGCAGGTGAATACGGATCAAGAGATTATCGAAGTCGAGACGAACAAGGCGACGATGGGAGTGACCACTCTGTGTGGGGGGGTGATGAAGGAGATTTTTGCAGAAGAGGGAGAGACTTATGCGGTGGGGACTATTCTTGCTTTGTTAGAAGCGACAGAAGAGGAAGTGGAGCGTACGGGGGTGAGTATTCATGGCGAAGAGCCGGCTGCTGAGGTGATGAAAGAGGAGGAGAGTCGACCTCACGATTATCGTCCAGGAGAAGAGGAAGGAAGTTACACTCCACCTAAGGTGGCAGTGGAGCCGAGTGTGCAGGGGTATAATGTGCCGGCGGGGGGGTTGCAGGGAGCGCATTACATTTCCCCTCGGATGAGGGCACGGATGAATGAGCTTGGTTTGCAAGGAGCAGATGTTTCGGCTATTGCTGGTAGTGGTGCGGGGGGGCGTGTGACGGTGGAGGATTTGGAGAGTTTTCTTTCTTATATTGAAGGGTGGCCAAGTTCGAAATCTTCGTCGATGCGGCAGGCGGTGGCTGATGCGATGCGTCGGAGTTGGACGAGGCCGTTGGCGACGGTAGGGATGACGGCTCCGTTGGAGAAGCTGGTAAGTTACCGTCGGTCTTTGAATCCCAAGCCGGGTCTGACTCTTTTCCTTTTGCGAGCCTTTGGCATTGCGCTTAAGGAGCATCCCGCGACAGTGGGTTTTCTTGTTGGGCAGAAGATTGTTCATCCCAAGGCTTACGATATTGGAGTGGCGGTGCAGGTGGAAGATGGGGTGGTGGTTCCGGTTTTGAGAAATGTCGATGAGAAGAGGGTGGCGGAACTTTCGGCTGATTATGATCATCTTGTTACTCAATCACGGGATAAGAAGGTGCCTGAAGAGGCGGTGGGAGGAGGGATTGCGACTGTTACAAATTTTGGAACTTTTGGTTTGCAATGGGCTACGCCGGTTCCTCTGCCGAGTGAGACTTTGATTTTAGGGATGGGATCGGGAGAGAAGCGGCCGAAGTGGGATGAGGAGAAGGGAGAGTTTATCCCGGTGTTAGAGGCGGAGCTGACTTTGACTTTTGATCACCGAGTGGTTGATGGAGGAGGGGCGGGGGTGCTTTTGCGGCGGGTGGTGGAGCTTTTGCAAAGGCCGGAAGAGCTCTAGTGTTCGGAGTTTCGTGGAGAGTTTTTTTAGTTTATTTGGTAAACTTGGGGTCACTCACGGTTTTGAGAAAGGCGATGAGTGCTTTTTGTTCTTCTTGAGTGAGGTTGAGCCCTGTGCCGGGGTGTTTGGCGATGTTGGGGTCGAGGGTGAGGGAGCGGTGAACTCCAGAGGAATAAAAGGAGATCACTTCGGCTAAGGTGTCGAATCGGCCATCGTGCATGTAGGGTGAGGTGAGGGCGATGTTGCGTAAGGAGGGGGTGGCAAATTTGAAGCGGTCGGTGGCTTGCTTGGTTGTTTGTTGGTATCCTTGATCTTCATTCAGGGGGGGAGGCCGTTGTGAAGGGGGTTGAGGGGATGAGCGGAATCTTAATTGCTTTCTTTGGGAGGTTTTTGGTCGGCTTCGAGGGCTTGACGACGAATTTCGGCTTTGGCTTTGAGAAGGCGTTCGGGCCAGCTGAAGGTGGGGGCTTTGCTGGGGTCGTAGCCTTTTAGATGGCCGGTGAGACGGGTTTCGGGCTTGGTGTAGACGAAGTCGTTATCACCGAATACTTCTTCACAAAATTGAGCGAGGATGGGATCGTATTCTTCGAGTTCTGCTCTGGTGTTGACGTGATTGTGGTCGTGATCGTTTTCGCGATTGTTGCCGAACCAAGATTGAGCTCCTTCGGCGAAGTATTCGAAGTGGTTGGTAGCGGCGTATTTGTCTTTCCAGAGGCCTTTGGCCATGGCGTTTTGATAGGCTTTTTGGAGGCGGTCATCGAAGGTGGAGTCGATGTTGGTCATTCCTCGCAAGTGGACGTTGTGGGCGAATTCATGGACCATGATGGATTCGGCGGCATAGGGGTCGCCGGGGAAGGAGAGTAGGTTTTCTTCGCCACAGGAGCAGAAGGGGTCAACGATGCTGCCTCCGGTGCCACGAGCGCGGGCATCCCAGAATTCTTTGTTATTGATGCCGGGGATGCGTTCTTTGGGGGCGTTGGCGAAGTGGGCGAATTCGGGGAGGTCTGTGGTGAATTCTTGATAAGAGAAGATGCTGAGGCGGGCGCCACTTTTGGCCATGGCGGTGAGGAGGTCATCACGTTGGGCGAGCATTTGTCGCACAATGTAGGCGGCTTCTTCCAGTGCGTAGGGGTTGACGTTCTTTGAGGCGACTATGGGGTAGCCAGAGACGTCTTTTCGTTGAGAGTAGAAGGCTGGGATGCCATTTTTGGCTTGAGGGTCGAAACAGGCGCCTTGGATGAGGGCTTCACTGGTGAGGGGCAATTCGAAGCCGCTTTCTTTTCCTATGACGATAAATTTGTCTCCTAGGGTGGGGTCCAAAATCTGGTCTTGGCCAGGGGGGATAGTTCCTTTGGAGACTCGTGTTTGGTCTGGTCTGAGGGAGAAGATTGTTGCTGATTCTAGGCTTCTGTTGAGGATTTGAAGTCTAGGTTGAGAGTTTTGTTCGGCCATCAGCAAGATCTGAGAGACGAGTAGGAGGGGAATCAGAAGTTGTAAGTTTTTCCAAAAATTAGGGCGGAGACGAAGGGGCTTGTTCATAGGAAAACATGATTATATTGCAATCTAAGCAGCAAAGGTTCCATCTTAAAAATTCCTTTTGTCCCTCTATTTTGGGGGGGTGAGTTTGAGAGTATGGTGGTTGTGGGATTGGTTATTGGCTTGTGAGGAAACGTAATTGTCACAAAGCACTGATTGAGGCTTGGAATCGGAGGCGACTGCGTCCACTTTCGCGGGGTCTGGTTCACTAAAAGAGAGTTTTGAGCGATTTTTTGAAACACGAGTGCGGGGTGGCTGTGGTGCGTTTACGCAAGCCCTTACAATACTATTATGATAAGTACGGCACCGCGCTGTGGGGCTTTAACAAGCTGATGCTTTTGATGGAAAAGCAGCATAATCGGGGTCATGACGGGGTGGGGATGGGTTGTGTGAAGTTGGATATGCCTCTGGGGCAGCCTTACATTTTCCGACGTCGCGATGCGGAAAAGGATTCTCTGGCTAATCTCTTTCGGCGTGAAATGAAGAGGTTTAACAAGCTAGAACGCCGTGAGCTGCTGCACCGTGATAATCCAGCTCAGGTAAAAAAGCAGTTCGATTTTGGAGGAGAGGTTCTGATGGGGCATTTGCGCTATGGAACGAGTGGTGAGTTTAGTGAGGGAAGTTGTCATCCTTATTTGCGTAGGAGTAATTGGCCGACTCGGACTTTATTGGTGCTGGGGAACTTTAATATGACCAATGCGGGCGAGCTCAATCGCAAGCTAATTGATCGGGGGCAGCATCCTATTTTTGGAACGGATACGCAGACGGTGTTGGAGGAGGTGGGTTTTCACCTTGATGAAGCTCATACTGATATTTATCGGCGTTTACGTGATTCGGAGGAAGTCGAAGGCCAGACGCGGCAGGATCTGATTTCGGAGGAGCTTGATATTGGAAAGATTGTGGCTGAGTCGGCGGAGAACTGGGATGGTGGCTATACCATTGCGGGGGTGGTGGGCAATGGGGATATGTTCGTGGTTCGTGATCCGCGTGGTATTCGCCCTTGTCACATGTACATGGATGATGAGGTGATTGCTTTTGCTAGTGAGCGGGTGCCTTTGATGACGGTTTTTGAAACCGAGCAGGAGGAGATCCAAGAGGTTGCTCCGGGGGAGGTGATCACTGTGGACCGACGGGGGGAATTGACGCGGGCGAGTTTTCGGAAGGAAGAGAGGCCTTCTCCGTGTTCTTTTGAGCGTATTTATTTTTCACGTGGGAATGATCCTGGGATTTACAAGGAGCGGAAAGCAATGGGGGCGGCTTTGGTTCCTCAGATTGTGGAGAGTATTGAGAATGACTTTGAGAATAGCATCTTTTCCTTTATTCCGAATACTGCGGAGACGGCTTATTATGGGTTGATGGATGGGCTTCGCCTTTACCGGCGAGACCAGGTGAAGAAGCGTATTATGGAGATGGCCAAAGCTGGGGAGGTTACCGAGGGGCTCCTGGATGAGCTCATCATGAAGAATTGGCCCCGGGGAGAAAAGGTGGCTCACAAGGATATCAAGATGCGGACCTTTATCTCGCAAGAGAAGGGAAGAGCGCAGTTGGTATCTCATGTTTACGATATTACCTATGGGTTGGTTAAGGAGAATGACGCTTTGGTGGTGTTGGATGATTCCATCGTGCGAGGGACAACTCTCAAGGAGTCTATTTTGAAGATTCTGGCTCGGACTCGTCCTCGGAAAATTGTCATTTGTTCGACTGCTCCTCAGATTCGATATCCTGATTGTTACGGTATCGATATGTCGGAGATGGGTAAGTTTATCGCTTTTCGAGCTGCGGAAAGTCTTCGTAAAAAACGGGGAGAAGCTTCTTTGCTAGAAGAGGTTTACTTGCGTTGTAAAGAAGAGATGACGAAGCCTGCGGAGGAAAGAGTCAATGCGGTGAAAGGGGTCTATGAGGGGCTGACTGCGGAGGAGGTTTCTGCCGAGATTGCTCATTTAGTGACGCCAGAAAATATTCATTGGGAAGGGAGCGTGGAGGTCATTTATCAGACGATTACGAATCTGCATCGTTCTATTGATGACGATTGTGGCGATTGGTATTTCACGGGCAATTACCCAACTCAAGGTGGGGTGACGGTGGCGAATCAAGCTTTCATCCATCACTATGAGGGGAAAGATGGGCGCAGCTATGATTTGCCGCTTTAGGGGTGTTCGCTCGGACGCGCATGCGAACGGGTGTATGGTTGCTCGTTTGTTTGATGTCAGAGTGGTGATGAAGTAGCTGCAGTCAAAGTGAGGAGGTTCTGCTTGGTTTCTGTCTTTGAAGACTGAGTCTTCTCTCTAGGGAGAGAAAAAGAGTTTTGCCTGCGCGGTTTTTCGTTAGAATCCCGGAGATGGCCGACGTGAATGTTCTTTTTGTCTGTACGGGCAATACTTGTCGTAGTCCTATGGCGGAGGGTTTGTTCCGCAAGGCTGTGGAGGGAAAGGGGTATCAGGTTTCTTCTGCTGGAGTGGCGGCTTATGAGGGGTCTGCAGCCAGCCCGGAGACGTGCGATATCCTAGAAGAAAAAGGTGGAAGTTTGTCTGGATTTCAAAGTCGCTTGGTTTCGGAGGAGATTCTTGAGAAGGCGAGCCATGTGTTCTGTCTCACTCGAGGGCATCAGCGGACGTTGCAGCAGCATTTTTCGCAATTTGAGGAAAAATTTTATTTGGTTACCGAGTTTGTGGAAATTGAGGGTCAAAATGGGTGTGATATTAGCGATCCTATTGGCTGTGGGAAGGGTGCTTATGAGGAAGTGGCTCGGCAGTTGGAGATTTCGATTCGAGGAATTCTGGGCTTTTTGGAGGCAAAATAGGTTTTGGGTCTGGCTAA
>CAZUEC010000099.1:0-7050 GCA_964618865.1 uncultured Roseibacillus sp.
AAGAAATTCTCTCTCGGCGATAAACGAACGAACTTTTGGAAAACGGTCTAGGTTCAAAGGAAGGGGGTTGTTTGGAGCGTGCTGATGAGCTGGTGATGTCTGTTCGGACTGGAGATGGTGTTGTGAGATGAAACGAAAACAGGCAACTTGGAGAAGTTGCCTGTTTTCTTAGAGTCGTTGTTGTGGAAGGAAGTTTTGTTATACTTTCTTCTTAAGGAGCGCATATTCTTTATTCAAGGCAGCGATCTCTGTTTCTTTGGTATCGATTAGGTCAAGAATTTCACCAAGACGATGAAGGGTTCTTGATTGAGCGGTTGCTCCATGGACGCCCTTTTTTCCGGAAGCGGAGCCATTAGTAGAGCTCTTTTTCCAGTTGGTAATGGTGAGGGCGGTGATGCCGAACTTTCGTTGAGCGGCGGCAACACCGCCACGACCGTTTGAACCATCAACAGAAGCTACGTAGTCGAGGACTTTCTGTTTCTCTTCTTTTGTGTATCGTTTACCTTTAGTTGTTTTCTTTTTAGCCATGTTCGGGTCGGGTAACAAACGACCGTTTTTGCCTAAGAGCAAGAAAAATTGATATCTTTTTTGACAGAAAGATTCAAAGGTGAGTTTTTATGGTTTTTGGTAGTTCTTCGAAATTATTAATAAAGGCTTTAGCGTCAGTCTTTACAGCTTGTCGAGTGATGATTCCCCCATAACCAATAAATAAGTCAACGATAGTTTTTGTTTCTAAATCGGAAACGCCATCACCCATCATCACTGTTTTTGAGGATGGTTTATTTCTGAGGAAGTTTTCTATGATGTCGGGTTTGCCACCGTTTCTGGCGGTAGGAGCTTTTTGTTCAAAGCCTTGATAGGTTCCGTCTTTGTTGAATTTAAGATCTACGGCAAAGATGGTTTGAATTTTTAATTTTGCGGCGAGAGGTTCAATGACTTGGGTGAAACCTCCTGAAATAATAATCACTTCCCATGATTGTTTTTGAAGTTGGGCAATGATTTTGTCGGCCTGAGGAGAGAGTCTTTCAATATACATCTGACCGACCTGTTCGCACATTTCTCGAGTAGGTTGAATTAAGTCTAAGCGTCGCCCAAAGACATCATTGATAGGGATGGAGCCGTCCATGGCTTGATTGGTGAGGGCGATGACTTGTTTTTCGACTTCGGGTCCTCGTAAAGCGGCTAGTTCATCAACGCCTTCGATGGCACAAAGGGTGGAATCACAATCGAGGAAAAGAAATTGGTTCATGAAAAAGAGTGATTAGAAATGTGGACAGGGGTTCCGACAGGAACTTGAGAAAAGAGATCGATTATTTCGGTGTTTTTGAGACGGATGCAGCCGTGAGAAGCTGGGCTGCCAATTAAGTCTTCCTGATTGGTTCCGTGAAAATAAATATATCGTTGATAAGTGTTTGCGAGTTTTGGTTCCAAGCTTTCGAGGCGGAAAATTCTGGTGAGGACGAAGTCTTGATCAGGTTGATGGCCTAACTGCCAGACTCCTTGTGGTTTACGTCCCTTAAAAATGGTGCCGGTGGGGGCTCGGGAACCATATTTTTCGCAGATACGAAAGTTGCCGAGGGGGGTTTTGTTGGAACCTTCTTCGATGCCGAGACCGAACTTTGAGGTGGATACGGGATAGGAGGAGAGGAGGTTGTCTCCTTGGTAAAGACGCAGCTCTTGGTCTGGGATGGAGACATGCAGAGACTTCATGGCATGAGTGGAGCTCGGTGCAGTTAGTCGGAAGCGAGTGCTGGGCTGAGAGCTTGGTTTTCGTTGGGAGCGGGTGAGGTTTGGGCTCGATTGGGTTCTTGGGTGGAGAGGCCGAGTTTGGCAATTAAGGTGAGGTCTTTTTCAACGGCTGGGTTGGCGGCGGTTAGGAGTTTGTCTCCGTAAAAGATGGAGTTCGCTCCGGCAAAGAAGCACAGGGCTTGTGCTTCTTCTGAGAGTGCGGTTCGGCCTGCGGAGAGGCGGACTTTGCCATTAGGGACTGAGATGCGAGTGATTGCGATCATGCGGACCAGTTCGAAGACATCGACGCCGTTGCTTTCGGCTAACGGGGTGCCGGGCATGGGCATGAGTTTGTTAATGGGTATGGATTCGGGGGGAGGATTGAAGGTGGAGATGACTTCAATCATTTTGAGGCGATCTTCGGTGGTTTCTCCGAGTCCGAGAATGCCGCCGCAGCAGACTGACATGCCGGCATCCTGCACATTACGAATGGTTTGCAGGCGGTCGTCAAAGGTGTGGGTGGTGACGATTTCGGGGTAAAATTCGGGGGAGGTGTCGATGTTGTGATTGTAGGCGGTGACGCCGGCTTCTTTGAGGGCTTCTGCTTCTTTTGGGCCGAGTTGGCCGAGAGTGACGCAGACTTCCATGCCGAGCTCAGAAACATTGCGGACGATGTCGAGGACTTGATCGAAGCGTTTTGTGCCGCTGCGGACTCCTCGCCAGGCGGCGCCCATGCAAAAACGGGTTGAGCCATTCTTTTTAGCGGCTTGAGCACGAGCCATGATATCTTGGCATTCCATGAGGCGGTCGGCATCGACGCCTGACTGGTAGCGGGCAGACTGAGCGCAGTAGGAGCAGTCTTCGGAGCATCCTCCGGTTTTGATGGAAAGGAGGGTGCAGAGTTGGACCTCGTTTTCAGGCCAATGGGCTTCGTGAACTTCTCGTGATTTTTTGAGAAGCTCGAAAAGAGGGAGTTGGTAAAAGGCGTTGAGCTCGTCGTAAGTCATCGTTGTTTAAAAATTAGAGCAATTTGGGTGAGGTGTGGAGTGTTAATAAAGACCTAACTTGCTTGGGGAAGGTTAGCCTTGATGACGGAGCATGGCTTCGATGAAGCCATTGAGGTCTCCATCCATGACGGCTTGGATGTTGCCGGTTTCGTGAGCGGTTCGTAAATCTTTGACCATTTGGTAGGGTTGGAAGACGTAGGAGCGGATTTGGCTGCCCCAACCAATTTCTCCTTTTTCGGAGTAGGTGCGGTCTGCTTCTGCCATTTGCTTTTCTTCTTCGATTTGGTAAAGCTTAGCTTTTAAGATTTGCCAAGCAAGTTCGCGGTTGCGCAGTTGGGAGCGTTCTTGAGTTGAGCGAATGACGATGCCGGTGGGTAGGTGTTTGAGGATGACTGCGGTTTCGACTTTGTTGACGTTTTGGCCACCTTTGCCTCCGGAGCGGGTGGTGGTGATTTCGACTTCAGAGTCGGGGATTTCGATTTCGATTTCGGTGGCGACTTCGGGGGTGACGTCGACTGCGGCAAAAGAGGTGTGTCGCTTACCGGCGGCGTCGAAGGGGGAGATGCGAACAAGGCGATGAACCCCGCGTTCTTGTTTTAAGTAGCCATAGGCGTATTGTCCTTCAATTTGAAGGGAAGCTCCGGAGATGCCGGCTCCTTCTCCTTCTTGGTAGTCGAGGGTGGTGACTTTGAAGCCTTTGTTTTCGGCCCAGCGAGTGTACATGCGCAAGAGCATGGCGGCCCAGTCGCAGGCTTCGGTTCCACCGGCACCTGCTTGGATGTTGAGGTAGGCGTTATTGGGATCGGCAGGTTGGTCGAGAAGGGTGATGAGTTCGAAGGAGTCGAGTTCTTGATCAATAGCGATGGCTTCGGAAGCGGCTTCTTTGGCGGAGTTGAGGTCTTCGAATTCTTTGGCGAGTTCGATGGATGCTTCGAGGTCTGCCAGTCTGTTTTCGATTTTGAGAAAGGGTTCGACTTTGGCTGCGTTGGCGTTTTTTTCGGCGATGACGTTTTGGGCTGCCGCTTGATCGTTCCAGAAGGAGGGGTCGGCCATTTGCTCCTCGAGTTGGATCTGTTTTTTTTGCAAGGCGGGGATGTCAAAGGTACCTCCTGAGTTCCGAAACCCGGCCTGTGAGGGAAGGGGTGTCGATCGCCAGGAGGTCAGCGAGGGATTGATTATCGGCCATAGTGGTGGGAAGGGTGGTAGGGGAGGCGAGGATTTGGTGCAAGATTGGAGATGTGAAAATTTTCGAGGGGCAAAAATTTGAGATTGGGAGTTGTGCTGGGCGAGAAGTGGTTTTGGATGGGGAGATGGCCAAAATAGTGATTCTAACAGGTGCGGGAATCTCGGCAGAGTCGGGGGTGAAGACCTTTCGTGATGATGGGGGGTTGTGGGAAGGGCATCGGGTGGAAGAGGTGGCGACGCCGGAGGCTTTTGAGCGAGATCCGGTTTTGGTTCATCAATTTTACAATCAGAGAAGGCGAGATTTAAAGATGGTTGAGCCGAATGCGGCTCATTTGGCTCTCGCGCAATTGGCGGCTGGTTCGGGGAATGAGGTGAGTTTGATTACGCAAAATGTGGATGATTTACACGAACGTGGAGGGAGTGCTGAGGTGGTGCATATGCACGGACAGCTTTTGAAAAAGAAATGTCAGTGGTGTGGACTGCGATCGGGTTGTGAGGAAGATTTGTCGCAGGCGGATCTTTGCGATGCTTGTGGACGAGGAGGGGGGATGAGGCCGGATATTGTTTGGTTTGGGGAAATGCCTTATGAGCTCGCCAAGATTGAAGGGCTTCTTTTCGAAGCCGATATTTTTGTGGCGATTGGGACGTCGGGAGCAGTTTATCCAGCGGGTAATTTTGTAAATTTGGCCAAAGTGGCGGGAGCCTGCACTTTAGAATTTAATTTGGAGAGAACTGGGGTTTCTTCTTCTTTTGATGAAGTGCGTTTGGGGAAGGCGGGAGAGCTTGTTCCGAGGTGGGTTGGGGAGGTGATTGAGTGAGAAACTTGCTCTGTGATTAGAGTTTTTCGATTCGGAAGACGACGGGGCGTTCGGTGACTGATTCTAGTTCTTCAACTTTGATGAGGGTTTTGCGGAGATGTCCGAAGGGGGTTTCGTGTAGAAGGAAGACCATGTCTACGAAATCGGCATCGGGGTTGTTGGGGTCGACGGGAGAGCGGGTGCCAGAAATTCCGACTCCTGCTTCGGCGAGGATGGAGGCAATTTCTGCAATGACGCCTGGTCGGTCGGTGACTTTGAAGCGGACGTAGTAAGGGGTGGCGGTATCTTCGATGGCACGCAGGGTGGGAGCGTCTTCGGAGGGGAGGAAGCCTCGATGGGTGCCTCCGTGTTCGAGGAGGCGAGCTGCTTCGACAAGGTCGGCTACCACTGAGCTGCCGGTAGGTTCTTGTCCGGCTCCGCGACCGTAAAAGAGGGATTCGCCGGCGGCGTCTCCGTTTACGGCGATGGCGTTGAAGACGCCGTTGACGGAGGCTAGGATGTGGGTGGAGGGAATGAAGGAGGGTTGGGTGCGAATCTCGATGCTGCCGTCTTCATGATGTCGAACAAGAGAAAGGAGTTTAACGACGTAGCCGAGGTCTTGGGCGAATTGAATATCCAAGGGAGTGATCATCTCAATGCCGCGGACGTAAACATTTTTGTAGTTGATGAGTTTTCCGTAGGAAAGAGAAGCGAGGAGGATGGCTTTGTGGGCTGCGTCCCAGCCATTGACATCGAGGGTTTCGTCGGCTTCGGCATACCCGAGTTCTTTTGCTTCATTGAGGGCTTCGGGATAGGCGAGACCTGCTTGGGTCATGCGTTCGAGGATGTAGTTCGAAGTTCCGTTGATGATTCCGGTGAGGGATTGGATGTGGTTGCCAATGTAGGAGTCCTGGACGGCTTTGATGACGGGGATGGCGCCGGCGACAGCAGCTTCGAAGTGAATGGGAGTGTGGTGTTGAGCGGAGAGGGCGAAGAGTTCTTCCCCGCGTTCGGCGAGAAGGGCTTTGTTGCCGGTTATGACTGGTTTACCGGCTTTGAGAGCTGCCGCAACGAGGTGAAAGGCGGCCTGAGTGCCGCCGATGAGTTCGACGACGATGTCGATGGCTGGGTCTTCAATGAGGGTGGCGAGGTCGGTGCTAAAAATTTCGTTCGGAGCATGGGCTTCGCGGAATTTATTAAGGTCGCGGACGACGATTTTTCTGATTTCGAGTTTTACTGAGTTCTGGGTGCGTTCAGAAATGAGGGGGCCGTTGCGGGCAATGATATTCCAAACCCCAGAACCGACGGTTCCGAATCCTGCTAAGCCAACTCCTAGGGTTTTATTACTCACGGGAGGCCTTTAACGCGAAGTGAGGAAAAGGCCAAGTGTTGGGCGAAAAAAATTGAGAGCGAAGTGAAGGTTGGGAGGAGGTTTGTTTTAGCGTGGGAGCATGAGTTCTTCATTCTCGAGGCCTGTGAGTGTGCGCAGGCCTTTGAGGAGGAAGAGCATGCAGGCAAAAAGGAAGGCCATGATGGGAACTCCGATTACGAGAAAGCCGACCCATGTGATGGAGCTGACGGCTTGATTGTAGAGTTCGCGGGCGTTTTCGGCATTGTAATCGACTTTTTCGGGGCTGAGAAAGTATTGCGCGAGGAAGAAGTTGAGGAGGGTGGAGAGGAGAAAGGAGCCGGCGAATATGAGGGTGCATTGAAAAAGAAGTTTGCGATAAGGTTCTTGTTTTGCGTTTTCTTCAATTTGTTGATCGATGCGTTTGACGTCAAAAATTTGCTCGTTGTAGAGAAAAGTGTTGAGGAGGGGGGTTTTGGTCCAATGGGAAATGAGGACGGCAAACCCGAGTATGAAGGGGATGGAGGCTTCTTTGAGTCCAAAAAGGATGGGAGCGGAGGAGTCGACGGAGCCGTCTTCTTTCCAAAGAAATAGGGTGAGTCCGCCGGTGAGGAGCACTGAGGCTAAACCGAGAATGGAGAAGAAGTTTAGTTTCTTGTGTTTGAAGAGAAACCAGAGGCCGTAGCCGATGGGAAAAGCGAGGGCGATGGCGAGAGCCCACATGGGGCCGACGTGCCAAAGCTTTGGACTGGCTTCGAGAGCGGGATCCTTGCTGAGCTTACCCAAGGCGATTACGGGAATGAGGACGTTGACGAGAATGTTGGTCAACGGGTTTTCCTTGGGAGGTTGGCTATTTGCTTCTGACATGGTGGGTGAAGGGGGAAACTTCAACTAGAAGCTCGATCTACCCAAGGAAAATTTTGGTTCAGCCGAGGAGATGACTTTTTGGCATTTGAGACCTTGTTGTTTGACGGATGCCCTTTGC